>JBBSUA010000397.1:0-2351 GCA_038235315.1 Pseudomonadales bacterium
AAGCCATCATGGTATAAAATAGTAACCATTTATTTAAGCTTATCCTCTAACATCGGCGCTTAAATTTGTGTAAGATAATCAGATTGTATTCGTTTTAGATTTAACTTCACTCATCGCATACTATTTGCAAAATAGTTATAGGGCAGGTTTCAATGGCGTTATCATTAGAAAAAGATAAAATCCGATTTTTATTGCTTGAGGGTTTGCACGAGAATTCTCTACAAGTATTACAAAATGCGGGCTATAACAATATCGAGTATCTGAGTCATGCGTTAGATCAAGATGAGCTGATTGAAAAGATTAAGGATGCGCACTTTGTTGGTATTCGTTCCCGTACTCAGCTAACCCGTGAAGTACTCGAGCACGCGCAAAAGCTTATTGGTATCGGTTGCTTTTGTATTGGCACTAATCAAGTAGATTTGGAAGCGGCTCGCGCATTGGGTATTCCAGTATTTAATGCGCCATACTCGAATACTCGTTCTGTCGCTGAGCTGGTACTGGCTGAAGCCATTATGCTGTACCGTGGTATCCCTGAAAAAAACGCAACCGTTCATCGTGGTGGTTGGGGAAAATCTGCTACAAATGCACATGAAGTACGTGGTAAAACCATTGGTATCGTCGGTTACGGCTCTATTGGCTCGCAGTTGTCTGTGCTCGCTGAAAGCTTCGGTATGAAAGTTATCTATCATGACGTGGTCACTAAATTGCCTTTAGGCAACGCGCATCAAGTGGGCAGTCTAGAGGAATTGCTAGGGCAGGCGGATATCGTCACCTTACATGTACCTGATGTCGCAAGCACACGCTATATGATGAAAGCTGAGCAGTTTGCACAGATGAAAGACGGCAGCTACTTCATCAATGCAGCTCGCGGTACTTGTGTTGAGATTGACGATTTAGCTGCGGTACTGGAGTCCGGTAAAGTGTTAGGCGCGGCTATTGATGTGTTCCCAAAAGAGCCAAAATCTGCAGACGAAGAGTTTGAATCGCCACTACGCAAATTTGACAATGTCATCTTGACGCCACATATTGGCGGTTCAACTCAAGAAGCGCAGGCGAATATTGGGCTTGAAGTAGCCGAAAAATTCGTACGCTATTCAGATCAAGGCGATACGATTACTGCGGTGAACTTTCCAGAAGTTTCGATTCCGTTCAAAGAAGGTACGCATCGACTATTGCACATTCATAGAAACGTTCCTGGCGTACTATCACAGATTAACCGTCTGTTCGCAGAGGCGCATATTAATATCTTGGCGCAAAGCTTAATGACCGAAGGCGATGTTGGTTATTTGATGATGGATGTGGATTACAACGATTCAGATGCGGCTCTTGACCAATTAAAAGACGTAGAAGAGACTATTCGCGTCCGTATTTTATTCTAAATATTTATTAATCTGACGAGCGAAGCGATAACTACAAATAGTAGATAATTTTCATAATTGTCTACTATTTTTTTATTTCGGTAAGCATAATGTCACTTGCACTACACCCTACATACATTTATGCATATAAATTAACATGTGCTTTATAATTGGGTGCGTATGACAACTTATACTACACGGCTAAGTTCATTACTGAACTTATCCTTTGCATTAATGACTCCGATTAAATCCTAAATATCAAGTGGTTCATCTTGCTATCTGATGTCTGTCAAAACAAATAATGATAATACTTTATATTGACGAGATATTATTTCTATCAATACTGGTTTTACAGCATATGAATCTACCAATAATAAAATTTAGATAAAATAAGCATCTAGACTTATTTTATGGACGGTCATTATCTGCACTCTCAATAACTTAGAAAACAAATAAAGGAAGCCTTATGAAACTGAACATAATAAAAGCAGCAGCACTCGGTGGTGTATTGGCTATAGCTGCAACGTCGAGCTATGCCGCTGATCAAAGTAAATATCAGCTATCAAGCCATATTTTAGATATCAGCACGGGTAAGCCTGCGCCAAATGTTAATGTACGCTTAATGATGCAGCAAGCTAACGGTACTTGGAAGCTGCTTGATACTAAGATGACAGGTGATGATGGTCGTATCAACGAATTCTTACCGAACGAAGGCGATATATTTAACGACGGTGTTTACAAACTTGTGTTTGAAACGACTCCTTATTTCTCGAACCAAGGTTTAAAAACCTTCTACCCGTACGTTGAAGTAAACTTTAATGTTGAAGGTGATAAACACTATCATGTGCCAATCACGTTGTCAGCGTATGGCTATAGCACCTATCGCGGTAGCTAATATAGTCCTAGAAAATCAAGCGAGCTTAAACGAGCTGCAAAAAAAAGATGCCCAATCATGAATGAGGCATCTTTTTTTTGTAGCTCGTTTAAGCTCGC
>JBBSUA010000398.1:0-2333 GCA_038235315.1 Pseudomonadales bacterium
CTGGCCAACTCCTCTACTATCATTGGTTTTCTAATGTTGTTTTTGAGCCAGTTGGTAGCTTGATTAATACGATGCGTATGACTGCCGTTCATCACCAATTGCCGTAGTTTATCCCCTTGCTGTGCGGATAACAGACGATAATAAATCTCTTTCTGAATTAATGACGCCAAAAAATCAATATCGTTTGGATAATTAATGAGATCAATTAATCGCTCAAACGCTGACAGTATAGCGCTGTCTAATTGCCATTTTATCCCCGAATAATACTCATCTACATTCTGCTTTGGCGGCATTGTCGCTAGAACCTCCCTAATCACTGCAAGATCTAACCGCATTGACAATATAATCACAGGATTGTCTACAGTGGCATGCTTGATATTCATACTCAAAGGTATATTAACCGGGCAAAACATCAAATCACTATTGGCAAAGCTCTGGCACTCAAATCCTAAACAAACCTCACGCTCACCTTGTATCACTATGCATACGCTTGGCTCTTGAACATAGCTCAACATGCTACTTGGATTTTCAGCGCAATAAAAAAACAAGCCCGAAATAGCGGATTCGGTGGTTTGATTTCTAGGAATTATAGACAGTAGCTGTTCAATTATTTTAGGGTTCATGATATTTACCTAAATTTTTAATATGCCCAATAATACAAATATTTGTAGAAATAGGCAAGGATTATAGAGGGATGTTCTAACGGCTTATTTGTCATTCTCGTATAATAATAATGCTTAAACGAATGGCTAACGCCAATAACCACTATCTACAAGGAATAATTTATGAAAATTTTTTATAAAACTCGTGCGACAGCTACAGGTGGTCGCTCTGGACATACAGCCCTTGATGATGGTTCATTAAGTTTTGACTTAGTGTCTTTTCAAGAAGAAGGCAAGACAGGGGTCAATCCAGAGCAGCTCTTCGCCATGGGTTATGCTGCCTGCTTTGATAGCGCTTTAAATTTAGTCGCAGAACAAATGAAACTACCTATAACCTCATCAAAAAGCTCAGCGGAAGTGGGACTCGGTATGAAGGCTGATGGTAGCTTTAACTTGGAGATTGAGCTATCTGTTGAGGTTTCAGGTATTGATGAAGAGCAGGCTCAAAAATTAATAGAGGCCACTCATCAGATATGCCCGTACTCTAATGCTACTCGAGGCAATGTAGATATACGTTTAACGGTCAGTGTAGTCTAGAATTTTTAGCAGTCATAACAAAGTATCCATCTGTGCCATTTCTCTACAAATCTATTAGACACAAAAAAGCCAGATAACACGTATCTGGCTTTTTTAGCTCATTATTACTTAAACTAATTTAATGACTATATGCACTCTATAAGCTGCTAGCCACCAAATGCTAGCTTATTATGAGTTTTTATTACGATTGCCGCCAGTTGGACGACCACCTTGGCTGTTGCCTGAACGGCTAGCTGGACGACCTTGGCTGCCACTTGGACGACCGCGACCCGTTGCAGCGCGCTCACCACGTGGAACACCGGTGCTGTCTCCACGGCTAGGGCCAGTACGTTTGCCTTGATAAGGCTTGCCACCAGAACGCTCATTTGGCGTGCCTGATGAATCGCGTGGCTTACCTTGATAGCCGCTGTCATTGCTTGCGCGTTGACCCGTTGATGCGACATCACTTGAACGACCACGACCTTGGCTGCTGCTACTAGGCTTACCTTGATAACCACCGCTTGAACGACCACGACCTTGACCATTACCGCCACCAGCTGAACGTCCACGTCCACGACCGCGACCATTACCTTTGTTTTCGCTAGGTACGTATTTTTTCTTAGGTTCCATGCCTTCGATAACCGACTCTTCCATCTTACGATTAAGATAACGGTTGATAGCATTTAACTGCGGACGATCATCCATGCTACAGATGCTGATAGCAACACCAGTACGACCGGCACGACCACAACGACCAATACGATGCACATAATCTTCAGTTTGACGCGGTAAATCATAGTTGATCACGTGCGACAGTGCTGGCACGTCAAGACCACGAGCAGCAACGTCAGTAGCCACTAAGATTTTGCATTTACCATTACGTAAGTCTTGCACAATACGGTTACGCTTACTTTGTGGTAAATCGCCATGTAGGAAGCTAGCTTTATGACCATCTTCTTGTAGAGATTTTGCAAGCTTTTCTGTGCTGCGCTTAGTCGCGGCAAAGATAATGACTTGTTCAACATCTTTCTCACAAACGATCTTGTCTAAGATTCTATTTTTGTGATCAAAATCATCAACGTAGTATACTTTTTCATCGATATGAGCAGATTCAACTTTGATCGCAACGCGTTCAGGGTTATTGGTGAAGCTGGC
>JBBSUA010000399.1:0-2331 GCA_038235315.1 Pseudomonadales bacterium
CTAGAAGTGTCACCGCGCGGTGCCTATTGTGGCACTATGGGTTATATGAACTTCGATGGTAGCGGACAGTGGAATGTGCTGATTCGCACATTACAAGCCAATAGATCATCGTGTGGAATTAAAGATGTCAGTTTATGGGCGGGTGGCGGAATTACTATTGCTTCAGACTGCGATGCTGAATATCAGGAATGCCTCGATAAAGTAGGCAATTTGCTTGCCGTTTTAGCGGTAGAGCATGCACCTTAAAGACATATTGCTCGATACATCACATCGGTTCGCAGTACATACTTAACACCTGATACCACTGCTGCCCCTTCATGAAATTGTTTGTGCGCAAATAACAGCGCTTGACCTTTTCTAGGTGTAATTATGTGGGTAGGCGTATCGTTATTATACCGACCTCCTTGCCACTTATAAAACTTGGTCTCGCCACCTTCAAAATCATCATTTAAATAAAATATTAACGTCAAAAAGCTTTTGTGAAACTTACTTTGTTCATAAGCACCATCGAAGTGTGGTTTAAAGGCTTGGTCTTTGCCGTAACGGTAATAACGAAAACGCTCGTTCAACCCGGATAACTCCCATAAACCTTCATCCCACGTTGCTGGTAAATAAGGCTTCGCTTTTTCGAATAGAGTCTGTGCTAAGTTGCTATCATCGTATATGACACGATCATTATTTCGAATACTAGTATCCGTCCGAAACTGATCCTTACCTATCGTAATTTGCGCCTGCTCGTACTGCTGTAGCTCACTTTTCTCGATTAGCTCATGACAAAAGTCCTCATCAAAAATGTGATCAATAGTGCAAATTAATGGTTTTTCTGTGACGATATTTAGTGTATGCATTTATGCACTCCTATCCTGTAGCGCTTCAATCAGGCGTTCATGCTGCGCTTGCGTACCCACTGTGATACGCAAATACTCTTGAATACGAGGCTTATCAAAATGACGTACGATAATACCTTGCTCACGTAGTGCACTTGCCACAGCACTGGCGTTCCCCTCGGCAGGACGAGCAAATACGAAGTTCGCATGCGATGGTAGTACTTGATAGCCCAACGCTATCAGCTGCGATGTGAGTGACTCGCGCAAGTCGATAACTTGCTGGCACGTTTGCTCAAAATAGGCGCTGTCCAGTACACTAGCCCGCGCGCCTGCCCGTGCCAACTTGTCTAATGGGTAACTGTTAAAGCTGTTCTTCATTCGTGTTAATGCTTCGATTAATGAAGCATTACCGAAAGCCATCCCGACCCTTAGACCAGCAAGCGAGCGCGATTTTGAAAAAGTCTGTGTCACTAATAGATTATCGAATTCATTAATCAAGCTAACCGCTGAAACCTCAGCCTCTATGTCACTTGCTTTTGCAAAATCTATATAGGCTTCATCAATGACAATTACAGCGTTAGAATGCTCGTGTGCAAGCTTGCTAATATCAGCGAGCGACAATAGCATACCCGTTGGTGCATTAGGGTTGGCAATGATAATACCGCTGCAAGGCTGACGATACGCATCAGGGTCGACACTAAAATCAGATTCTAAGGCAATTTTTATGAGCTCAACCCCAAATGTCTGCGCGTAAACAGGATAAAAGCTATAGCTAATATCTGGTGCCAATACGGGGCGCTCTTTCATAAAAAAGCTTGCAAATATCAATGCCAAGACTTCATCTGAGCCATTACCGACAAAAACTTGATTGCTATCGAGACCATGCAATTTTGCCAATGCGGCACGCAAATCATCGGACTCAGGTGCAGGATATAGACGTAATTCGTCAGCCTGATTGGCTAAAATTTTGGCAATAGCCTCGCCTACTTTGGGTGATGGTGAAAATGGATTTTCATTGGTATTTAATTTGCATAAATTATCATGCTGAGGTTGCTCACCAGGAACATAAGGTGATAAATTTCGTGCTTTTGTTGACCAAAGTCTGGTATCTATCTTCGACTCACTCATATGCTATCCTAATATTGGCCGTATTCATTAAAGTCTCAAAAATGACTCAAATAAGAAAAAAGTTATAAACAGTTCCTACTATCATGACCCTTTATAATTTATAAATAGCTTTTTATGCTGGTTGGTTTTTTCGTTTTCTAAAACACTATGCGCCTAGCACGTTGGTCAGCGACTCTACTGATAACGATAACGAGCTGAGCGCGCATGTGCTTCTAAATCTTCACGCTGCGCTAAAATATCAGCGGTCTCAGCTAATGGCTTACTACCGGACTCGCTACAATAAATGATAGACGATTTCTTTTGAAAGTCATAGACGCCAAGTGGCGAAGAAAACCGTGCCGTACCTGAGGTTGGTAAGACATGGTTAGGACCTGCA
>JBBSUA010000400.1:0-2319 GCA_038235315.1 Pseudomonadales bacterium
AAAAAAGCCTGCATCATCTAGATACAGGCTTTTTTTATTGTAAGTTCAGTTCTCAGATAAATTAATAAAATCAGGACTGAATCAAGTGATTGTCTTGTTCAGGAATAATAAGCTCCCGTCTAAGGGGTAGCTCGCGTGCCAGCTCTTGCAATGCGCGACGATATACGCCACGTTTAAAGTGAATAACTTGTCCTAGTGGGTACCAATAACTTACCCATTGCCAGTGGTCGAACTCAGGTTTTCCCTCATCAAAGCGGATATGCTGAGTATTTGATTCATCTAAGCGCAGCAAAAACCATTTTTGTTTTTGCCCAATACACAGGGGATATTGTCCATGACGCACATAACGCTTTGGTAAGCGATAGCGTAGCCAGTCTTGCGTGACCGCCAATAAATCTACATGACGCGGATGTAACCCAACCTCTTCCCAGAGTTCGCGATACATCGCGTCCATTGGTGTCTCCCCACGGTCAATACCACCTTGAGGAAATTGCCAAGCATTATGACCAATACGTTTTGCCCATAGAACTTGCCCTTGTGTATTCGCCAAGATAATACCGACATTGGCACGAAAGCCGTCTGTATCTATCATGACTAAACCTTTTAAATTGTTTAAAAAACAACTTATCTCAATAATATTGTGACACGATAACCATAATTATTATTGGGTGATGAGTATTAAATGACAACTGTCATAAAAGTATTAAAATAAGTTTAATTACCCTCATTAAAGCAAGAAAAACTCAAAATGTGTAACAATATTTTGCTATAAAATGTTTCATAAATATAAATCTTTAAAATCAATAGTTTATATTTTCAATTTGCCGCAAAACAAGCATAGCTATAAAGATTAGCCATTGTGCTAAATTTACTGAAGCCTTGAAAGGTGATGAGGTCGCACAGCGTGTAAGAGAGTTTCAATGAGTAGCAATTGATATATAAAGAGTAGAGAATAATTAGATGACCGTTGTGTTATAAAAACTGGTTTTTGCTTATGCTACACTAAGCAAGTAGTGCTCATAGTAGACAATAACAACTATTTAACCGACGCAATCGGTAACTTCATAAAAAAGGTAATGAATAATGGCAGAATCAAAAGCAAGCGTTACTTGGCAAGAAAATAAAGCCTTTATGGGTTTGTCTCCATCAGGTCATAATGTACAAATCGATGCCGATAAAGAAAAGGGCGCCAGTCCGATGGAGTTGATACTACTCGGGCTAGGCGGTTGTGCGAGTTATGATGTGGTCGAAATACTAAAAAAATCTCGCCAAGACGTGACGGATGTAAATTGTGAGTTGACCGCTCAGCGCGCCGAAACGGTTCCCGCAGTATATACCGCTATCCATATGCATTTCGTAGTGACAGGAGTCGATGTTCAAGATAAGCAAGTTGAACGCGCAATAAGGCTATCAGCAGAAAAATACTGCTCAGCGAGTCGGATGTTGGGTCAGGGCGGGGTGACTATCACTCATGATTTTGAAATTATCGCAGGGTAGGGGTACATATACTGATGAACGCACTGTTTGGATTTATTCCTGATACCGCAGCGGCAGCCTTATGGGCGATGGTAGTCGCAAGTTTACTACCAGTATCTATGGCAATGCTGGCTAAAGTATTTGGTGGTTTTAATATGGCGGATAATGCGCATCCGCGTGATTTTTTACAGCAGACGACAGGGGCTGCAGCGCGCGCTAATGCTGCACAGCAAAACAGCTACGAGACGTTGCCCATTTTTTTGGTCGCTGTACTGGCTGCAATGCTATTTTTTGTGCCGCAATCTATTATTAATACGTTGGCATGGCTCTATGTGATTATTCGCATTGGCTATTGTGTTGCCTACATCACCAATCTAGCGGTATTTCGCTCGATATTATGGGTACTATCGATAGCCTGTTGTTTAATGCTATTTTATTTAGCGATTCGTATTAGCGCCTAATATTGATTTTTTATAATCATAATCTTAGTCATGAATGGGTACTGGTTTGCAGAGCGGCAATAATAGCCGCTTTGCTTTTCTCTCTTTTGATTGCATTCCACAACGCTTGTGCTTCCCCATAGCCTTTGGTTAGCATACCTAGCCACTGCTTGTAACGACCAATTAGCACCACGTCATTCTTTGCCTGACCTTGCAAAAACTTAATCTGATGCGGTATCAACGCTTGCCATGACAGTTCACAGCTATTAATAGTATTAGGCAGCATTAACTTCTCAACACTAGCAAGCAAATCTGGACGGGTAACTGCTCCGCGACCTAACATCAAATGTGGCGTTCCAGCTTGTTGCATACAAGCCTGCGCTTGCTCAGCATTCCAAATCTC
>JBBSUA010000401.1:0-2317 GCA_038235315.1 Pseudomonadales bacterium
AAGAGCGATAACTCAGGGCCTGTCGTTGAGCCTGAAGTCGTCACTTGTAGCAATGATGAAGTATGCGCCGCTATCAAAGATGTGTTTGAAGAGAATCGCAGCATTGTTGAGCCAGCTGGTGCGTTATCTGTCGCTGGGATGAAAAAATACATTAAGGCGCATGGTCTAAAAGATAAAAATTGCGTCGGCATTGTTTGCGGTGCCAATATGAACTTTGATCGTCTGCGTTATATCGCTGAGCGTACCGAGATTGGTGAGAAAAAAGAAGCTATCTTTGCCGTGACTATTCCTGAACATACAGGCGCTTTTTTGAATTTTTGCCGTAGCTTGCATGGTCGTAACATCACTGAATTTAATTATCGTGTGGACAATCAGTTGTCACCCGACTCTATGGAGCCAGCTGCTTTATTCGTCGGTATTGCTCTAAAAGATGGCGATACAGAGCGTGAGATCATCAGTAATCAGCTAAAAGTGGATGGCTATATCGCCCATGACTTGACTGATGATGATATTGCCAAATCGCACATTCGTCATCTTATAGGGGGACACGCTCACCTAAAAGAGGAACAGCTACTCAAAGTATCATTCCCTGAACGCCCAGGCGCATTATTAAGCTTTTTGGAAAAAATTGGCGATGATTTTAATATTACCCTATTTCATTATCGCAATCATGGTGCTGCTGAAGGGCGAGTGTTAGTAGGTGTACAGGCCTCTAAGAGCAACTCGCGTCAGCTGCAAGATGCTCTACTTGATATCGGCTACGATTGTACGATTCTCAATGACAATATTGGCTATCAGCTGTTTTTAAAGTAAACCTCAGCTACCTTTTTTTAAATATAGCAGTGCTCTTTTAATTATTAAAAAAACCACCATTACTGACTTACGTTATTGATATCAGTGAGGTTTTGATGAGTAAGCATAATAAAAACCATAATCAGCCTAGTCACAGTGAGCCTAATGTCGTACGCATGCGCATTGACAAATGGCTGTGGGCAGCGCGTTTTTATCGTACTCGTAACTTGGCCAAAGAAGCTATTGAAAGTGGTCGTGTGCACTATGCGGGTAGCCGTGTGAAGACCAGTAAAGAGATTGCGGTTGGTGATGAGCTACAGATTCGCCAAGGCTCGGCGACTGCTATGACTGAAAAAACAGTCGTGGTAGAGGCGCTAACCATTCAGCGTGGTAATGCAACTGCTGCACAAGTACTGTATTCAGAAACTGAAGAGAGCGAGGTGCGCCGTGCCTATTATGCCGAGCAGCGTAAATTGGCCAACCTTGCTCGTCCTGACAATAAGCCAAATAAAAAGGAGCGTCGTGATTTGCATCGCTTCAAAAGTAATCAAGACTAAAGTAATCGCTTATTCAGTAGATGACCTGAATAGTTAGTCTCTACCCTTGTTATTCGTGGCATTAAGCGTTACGCTGAGCATACTGCGCCAAGCTATCAAAGCTCATATATCGATATTGGCAAACAAGTATTAGTTTGCTAAATGACTTAACTGCTTTTAAGTGGCGATTATCAATTTACTCATTTATCGACATGCTAACCGGCGACATTACTTATGTTGCTATCTTATAGTATGTTTTTTTTGTTATAAAAGGTCATATTATGCTGATTAAAGCGTCTACGCCGTCGTCTGTATTATTGGTTTGTTTGGGCAATATTTGTAGATCTCCCACTGCGGAAGAGATTTTTCGCCAGCAAGCAGCTATTGCTGGGCTTACGATGAAAGTAGATTCAGCAGGTACTGGCGATTGGCATATTGGTCATGCCCCTGATGAGCGTGCACAGCGACATGCGAAACGTCATGGTTATAACATTAGCAAACTGGTCTCGCGTCAAGTAAACGCCAATGATTTTCGTAAATTTGATTTAATTCTAGCAATGGATGCTCAGAATTTAGCTGATTTACAAGCAATCAAAGACAGTATTACTATGACAGATAGAAATGCTGACACCAAACAAAAACCGTTAGCTAAATTAGCCTTATTTAGTGAAGAAGACCCAACTTATAGTGGCGATGATATTCCAGATCCTTATCAAGGTAACGGTGATGCTTTTGAAGAGGTTATTGAACGTATTGAATCAAGCTCACAAGCATGGATTGAAAGTTGGAAAAGCAACTAATCATGCGTTGCTATTGCCGTAGCGAAGACAACTATCTATAGACAATCAATATAAAAGTGGATATAAGCATACTCGTTTTATCTACTCTTATAGCGTTTATCCCTTATAATAATTGACGTATTAGCATTAATAGTACTTCTACTGTTAATGCTAAAAGCATTTGTTTATCTTCTATATAGGCTGTTTTAT
>JBBSUA010000402.1:0-2307 GCA_038235315.1 Pseudomonadales bacterium
GAGCTTTGAGCTGATTATCCAAGCCTTAATTGTATTGCCGATTTGCTTATGGTTATATCAGTATCGCTTGTTCACTATTGAGGTTACATGGTTAACCGCGATACCCATATTCATTGCAGTAGAATTTTCTTATTACTGGTTCCATCGCAGCTCGCATCGGGTCAATTGGTTTTGGTCGGCACATGTGTTACATCACTCTGATGATCGAATGAATTTATCAACTGCAATGCGTCAAAGCTTACTGTACTCAATTACGGGCTGGTGGCTGTTCTTTGTGCCACTAATGCTACTTGGTGTGCATCCAGTCTGGGTATTTTTCTTTTATGCTTTGGATTTGATCTATCAGTTCTTTATTCATACCGAAACGGTAGGCAAATTTCCAAAATGGATCGAATATATTTTTGATACGCCATCGAATCATCGTGCCCATCATGGTACCAATGGCGATTATATCGATCAAAACTATGGCGGAGTACTGATTATATTCGACCGTTGGTTTGGTACTTATGTAGAAGAAGACAGTACTAATAATCCCGTTCGATATGGCGCAGTAGGCGTATCCAGTAATGACAATATATTTACTTTAATATTTTCAGTGTTTTATCGTATGTGGCAACGATTCTTCCGCGCCAAAGGGTTCAAAAAGAAACTCAAAGTATTATTTAGTCCACCGAGTGCTGCTTGATATATCCGTACTCAACTTAACCCTTTAACGTAATTCTTTTTGCTGTAAACTCAAACGCATTAGGCTAATATTCAATATAAGACTTCATTATGAGTAACGATAACCATAAAATTGAGCGTCAGCCTATTAGTCTATTCGCGGATAAGGCCTTAGAAGCTGATCCCAAGACTTCAAAAACCGTAAATGCTGAATCCGTTCAGACTATTACTACCAATAAACCCAATGACAATGATCCAAACAGCTTGCTGACTCCTACCACTCAAACAGAAGATAGTTTGCCAATTAAGTCGCGCAGCAAAACAACCATTGCCAGTGGTGAACCGCTAAAATTAGCAGTTGTTGGTCATACTAATACGGGTAAGACCTCCGTATTGCGTACCCTACTACGTGATGTTTATTTTGGTGAAGTCAAAAATGAAGCAGCGACCACACGTCATGTGGAGCGCGCCCAATTGACCGATAGTCAAACAGGTGAAGTACTGGTTTCACTCTATGATACGCCGGGGTTAGAAGACGCTTCAGGCTTGATGGATTGGCTTGAGGACAATACTGCCAGTCGCCGAGATGGTATTGAACGCTTACAGCAATTTTTGGCCGCCGATATTGCTCAAGGCAGTGATAATTTAGAGGGTAATGGTCATGGGTCTAGTGACTATAGCCAAGAAGCAAAAGTTATCCGTCAATTGCTGGCAAGTGACATGGCCATCTATGTAGTTGATGCTCGTGAACCCGTACTCGGTAAATATAAAGATGAGCTGGCGATTTTATCGTGGGCAGCTATACCGGTGATGCCTGTATTTAACTTTACGGATAGCCAGGACGCCAATATTGATGACTGGCAGACGATGCTGGCGCGTCGCAATCTGCATATATCTACGCGATTTGATTCAGTCGCATTTGAGTTCTCGGATGAGATGCATTTGTGGCAAAATCTAGCAACGATGCTCACGCATTCTGAGATGCTTGAGCAATTAATGCAGCGACGAACAGAAGATTGGGTGCAACTGTATGATAGTGCTAATATTATCATTGCAGATTTTTTATTAAATGTTGCGGCTTTTGTACGCGAGATTAATGACGATGATGATCCGATGCCCGTATTGCAGCAAATGCAAGAAGCGGTGCGTCAGACTGAACGTGCCATGCAGCACAAGCTACTAAATCTGTATAAGTTTTATGATAATGCGGTGGCAGCTACCCCCCTTGAGCTGCAAGCTTATCAACAAGATCCTTTTGATCCTGAACTTCTCAAAAGCTATGGTATTCGTACGACATCGGGTGCAGCGGCAGGTGCATTGTTAGGATTGGGTATTGATGCTGCAGCATTAGGTACTACTTTAGGATTGGGTGCTGCTCTTGGCGGCATCGCTGGCGGGTTATTATCAAATACCAGTAGCATCGCCGATAGAATTACCGGGGTAAAACGGCTTTATATTGATCCGGCGACCTTAACTTTATTAGCAACTCGTGCAATAGACTTATTAGATGCTCTACGCCATCGTGGTCATGCATCAACTGATGCCACGCAAATGCTGTATCGAGGTGAGCAAGCCATCGGTGAACAATCGCTTGATGATGATAGCGCAATAACCCCTTGGTCAACACGTAAGCTACCAAGTGAA
>JBBSUA010000403.1:0-2288 GCA_038235315.1 Pseudomonadales bacterium
CATCATGACGGCATAGACTTTATCTGCGCCTAAAGCATCAACAGCAATGCACAAGGTTAGTGCTGAATCAATACCACCTGATAAACCAACGATTACCCCTGTAAATCCTGAATGATTGACATAGTCACGTAAGCCAACAACTAGCGCTTGATACATCTCTGATTCACTGCTGAGCGTTAATGGAGCTTTGGATTGAGTGTTGAATTTGGAGGTGCTAACGTCTAAGGTAGCTAGCAACAACTGATCCATAAAGCGCGATGCCTCATGGGCGACAGTACCATCAGCTTGTACCACAATAGAGCCACCGTCAAATACTAGATCATCTTGTCCGCCCACTCCATTAACATAAATGATAGGGATGTTGTGCTCAGTGCTACGCTTGGCAAGCATCGCTTTACGCGCATCTTGTTTGTGCATCTCAAATGGGGAAGCATTTAGGCTAACGATAAGATCAGCACCTTGTTGCTTAAGCTCAGCGATAGGGTTCTTCTCCCACAGATCTTCACAGATGAGTAGGCCGATGGTAATGCCTTTATAATCAAACAGTACTTGATTACGACCTTTATCGAAATAGCGACGCTCATCAAATACGCCGTAGTTCGGTAAAATTTGCTTATGATAAAATCCTTTTTGATGACCATTGTGCAAAATAGCCGCTGAGTTGAAAGTACCATGATGATCAACATGCGGATAGCCGACAATCATCACAATATCTTCGATATCACTTAAAGTAGAGAGCGCATTTTTGATACGACCAGATAAACTGGGACGCAGTAATAAATCCTGTGGTGGATACCCTAAAAGGGCTAGCTCTGGAAAGATAATCACGTCAGCGCCTTGATCGCGAGCTTGAATAGCAAGCTTACGCATTTTGTTAGCGTTAGTAGTGATGTCCCCGACCAAAAAGTGCGATTGTGCTAGAGCAAAGGTTACTGAATGGGGTGGCGTAGCCGTCGCATTGGTAGCATTCTCTGGCACAGGCTTAGCGTGTTCATTGTCTTTTGACATTGTTATTGTTCCTATAAGTATATCAATTAAAATTTGGAGGAATGTTAGCAATCCGAACCATGTATCTGAAAATTTATGTCAGCAGCTATAGGCTGTCTGAGCGTTGCTTTTACAATTGGGTTCGAAACTAGATGTCTATATAAGAGGTACTCGGATGTCAGTATTTTTATATAATCATATCGATTTATATTAATTGGTTCAAAAAAGTAAACGGGCTGTCATATTAAATGGCTATCATAAGTAACAATAAGGCTGACACAAAATATAGCGTCAAAATATAAAAATAGCGCCTTTAGTATAACATCAATTTTCGACACTACGAGAACGTAGCAATGAATTGGCCTGTAGATGACTGCTCAGTTGCGCAAGCGACTAAAAGGATAATTAATATACGCTTCAGGTATTGAATCGAGTGCAGCACGATTTAATTTTTATGAAATTGTAAGTAAAAATTACAACTTAGCATTATTTATCTCTGATATCTTATTGCATAATGACGATTGAAGGTTAGAGCTATTCTAATGCGCGTTCACATCAATGGAATGATAATTTCTAGATGAGAGCCTTTAGTGTTGCTCTGACGCGCTTATAAATTTCATAGCGAAAATCTATTGATTTTCGCTATCGGCTGTCGGTCACTATATTATGATGGAAAACTGGACAAAAGAGTTTATTATTCAGCGTTTGCTAGCGATTACTCTGTTGGTCGTGCTGTTTATTCTATGTTTTCAGGTAGTGCAGTTTTTTATTGTACCCGCGCTGTGGGCAGCAATTTTGGCCTATGTGACCTTTCCTATTTATAAGTTTTTTAATGAAAAAGTAAAACTGAGTTCGAGCTTCAGCGCTGGCATTATGACAGTAAGTATTTCCCTAATTATTGGTATACCATTAGTTATTGGCGTGTTTATCTTGCAGCAAGAAGCCTTAGGTTTGTTTAGCACCTTTATCTATCGTATTAAAGTGGGCTATCTCGACGTACCAGAATCCATCAAACAGATACCTATTATCGGTCAGCAAATTCAAGATATTTTATGGAAAATCAATAGAAACCCTGAAGGCACCCTTGAAGCCTTCCGCGTGTGGGTTCAATCGCATCTGTATTATGGCAAAGTAGCCCTTGACGTGGTATTTGGTAGTCTTGCTAAGCTTGGCATGGCACTGATGACACTGTTTTTCTTTTATCGTGATGGCACAAGTCTAGTTCGTCAAATCCGTCAAGCGCTACGTAATATCATTGGTAATCGTATTGATGGCTATATCGATTCAGTAGGGACGACGAC
>JBBSUA010000404.1:0-2246 GCA_038235315.1 Pseudomonadales bacterium
CTCATCAAACTCAATCGAATTTGGAGAATTATAAAAAGTATCGGAGATAGAAATTAGTAAATCTAGTTTTTCTAAATATAGATCAATATATTCGGGTTTTTTAGTTACTAACTCTTTAATACTATAAGTAGAGAGTTCATTAAAAGCATCTCTATCAATATTATTAAAAACGCACCGCTTTTCTTCTTTCGAGCTAATATCATCAGATGATAGAGCATTAACAAACTCAGGATCATTTATTGCTCTAATAGAAAAGTCAGCAAGCCTAATTTTTTCTGCTAATAATTCTTTTTTATCTTCCAAGTTCATTGCTTGCTTACTTGCTACATCAGCATTAGGTACAGCCAATTGCTGCTGAACTTGAGGATTGACATTGGCAACGGTTGGTTTGGTGATAGTGAATGACGCTAAACCAACCATAAATACTCCACTCAAAAAGCCACTTTTTATAAACTTTCTCACGATTTAGCTGCTGCCATCATTTCAGCAAACTTATCAAACAGTGGCGCACAGTCATGCGGACCAGGGCTAGCTTCTGGGTGACCTTGGAAGCTAAATACCGGCTTATTGGTCAGCTCAATACCTTGGTTACTACCATCGAATAATGAGCGATGGGTTGATCTGACATTGTCAGGTAAAGACTCTTCATCAACAGCAAAGCCATGGTTTTGACTGGTAATCATGACGACACCAGATGCTAAGTCTTGTACCGGATGGTTAGCGCCATGATGTCCAGTCTTCATTTTGACTGTGCTTGCACCGCTGGCAAGACCGATTAGCTGATGACCTAAGCAGATACCAAAAGTAGGAATATCAGTTTCTTCAATGATATGACGGACGCTGTCGATAGCGTAGTCACAAGCAGCAGGATCACCAGGACCATTCGATAAGAAGATACCGTCTGGATTCATCGCTACGACATCAGCGATAGGAGTCTGTGCAGGGACAACCGTTACATGGCAGCCACGGTCGACGAGCATACGCAAGATATTGGTTTTAGTGCCGAAGTCATAAGCGACGACGTTGTATTTAGCATCAATATGCGTGCCAAGTTGTTTGAAGAAGCCACCAGTACCGCTATCATGACTACCGGGAGCATCGCGATTGAGTAGAGTATCTGACAGTTCCCACGTACCTGCTGTCCACTCAAAGCCATCCGGATTACAGCTCTCTTTTGCCAAGTCCATACCAACTATACCAGCAAACTCTTGCGCAAGTTTGATCGCTTGTTGCTCATCGTCTTGGCTGATAGTCTCGCCATTGGATGCGGTCATGATACAGCCGTGCTGTGCGCCTTTATCACGTAATATACGAGTGAGCTGGCGAGTATCAATCTCAGCGATAGCGACCGTGTTGTTATGTTGCAAGTAGTCCGTTAGCGATTGAGAATTACGGAAGTTTGAAGTGACCATCGTTGAGTCACGAATGATCAGACCTTCTGCCCAAATTTTATGAGTATTGCCAGATTCGCTATCTTCAGCGTTAGTACCCGTATTGCCGATGTGTGGATAAGTTAAGGTGACCAGTTGGCGAGCATAGCTTGGATCGGTTAGGATTTCTTGATATCCGGTCATGGCTGTATTAAATACCACTTCACCGACACGATGACCGCTACTACCAATACTTACACCGCGAAAAATCGTACCGTCTGCTAGTGCCAAAATGGCTTGTATTTCTGTCGATGAATTCAAAGGTCGTCTCCGCTGTTGTTGATAAGTTTTCTGTTTTTTGCGGTAAATATTTACGGTTGAAGGCAAAAATTTGCCGCAAAAAAGCGAGAAGACAAATAGATGAAAAGATACTTGGTTCACTTGAGGGTGAAGAGTAACTTACATCATGTCCACTCGCTTAGGCACAGATTTTAGGCATTGTACTAGAGTTTTTCATTGAGGGCTAGCATTTTAAATTCAGACTTTCAAAAAACACCCTGCGCACATAAGTAACTTATAGATTAGATATTATTATAGGGGCTATTATTATAAGGATTACGGAAATTCATAATGAACACTTAAACCATAATAACCTGGCGCTAAATCGGTAGCGATATGCAACTGGTCACTGTAGCTTTTGGTCAAATACAGGCTACTGGCAACACCCAATGCGGCTCCCGCTAAGACATCGGTCGCATCGTGTTGATCGGACTCAACACGACTATAAGCGACAAAACCTGCCCCTACATAAGCGGGGATACTGTACTTTAATCCATAACGTTTGTGAATAAAAGTAGCCCCTTGGAAGGCGGCGGA
>JBBSUA010000405.1:0-2246 GCA_038235315.1 Pseudomonadales bacterium
GTGAATCCTAATCAAACGACGACTAGCCAATTGCCATCGGTAGATCGTTTATCGCTATATGATGAAAATCAAGATCAATTGGTTAGACGTGACGCCCCTATGATGGAAGCAGCACCCGTTGTTGTTATGGGAAAAAACTACGCTGATTCTGCAGGTGCAAGTATGGCGCCACTACCTAGCTTTACGGTGAGTAGCCAAAATAAAAACGGCATTATCGAATACAAGTTACCACAGCGCGTCAGTATCCCAAGCGATGGTCGGCGCGTACGTACGGTAATTGATGAGCAATCAGGTAAGAGTAAGCTTTGGATTCGTAGTACGCCGAGTCAAGAGTCGGCGGGTTATTGGTATGCTTCAGCACCATTTTTGACCCCAGCTTGGGTTGATGGCTCGCTCCAGTTATATCGTGATGATAACTATGTTGGTCAATCGCGCTATAGCTATCAGATGCTAAAAGAGCAAGGTATCGGCTTTGGTATTGACCCCAACATGATCGTTAAGCAACTTACTGACGAAAGTAAAGAAGGAGATAAAGGCGCGTTCAACCGCTTGCAAACATTGACGAAAACGCAAGCGTATCAATTTACTAATCAGCATGATCGCAGTGTGCATTTGCAAGTATTGGGTAGTGAGCCTGTCAGTCAAGATGAAAATATTAAAGTTACTGTAACGCATACGCCACCAGTCACTACAAAGGATTGGAATAATAATAAAGGCATAGTCGCTTGGGAGTTTGATTTAGCCAGCAAACAATCGCAAGTAATCCAGTCAACGTCACAGATAAGCTATCCGGCGAAAAAGAATTTAGAAACTAATTAGTCAATAGCCATAGGAGGCTATTGCAAAAGTATTCTAACAAAGCTCAATCATTGATAAAAAGGGAGCTGTATGTGTATCGTTGCTATCGCTTGGCAGTTGTTTGACGAGTTACCATTGATATTATTATCTAATCGAGATGAGTTCTTGCAGCGCCCAACTGAGCCATTGCATCAATGGTCGGATCAACCGATTTATGCGGGACGTGACGAGCAAAGTGGTGGTACTTGGCTGGGCATTCATCAAGAACACGGCTATCAAAACGGTCGTTGGGCAGCCGTGCTTAATTTTCGTGATGGTGTGCAGGCGGGTACAGATGAGCGCTCTCGTGGAGCATTAGTGACAGAGTTTTTGAGTGGTAGTTTAAGCCCGATGGCATTCGCGCGACAAATCGACTTGCAAAACTATGCAGGGTTTAATCTTATCATTGGTGATGCTAAGCAAGCGGTTATCGTTAACAATCGCGGTCATGCGCCCACACCGTTACATGCAGGACTGCATGTCTTCTCTAATGGACAGTTTGATGAGGGTTGGTTTAAGACAGAGCGACTGCGAGGTCGGTTGCGCCAAGAAGTGCTACCGTTAATAGCTGAGAACATGGCGCTTGAATATTGGCAGGAAGCCGCCTTCAGCGTATTGTCCGACAACACACCTTCACCCGCGGACAAACTACCTAATACAGGCATTGCTATCGACATTGAACAAGCCTTGTCTTCGATCTATATTGAGCCAATTGCTTTAGCTAACCTTCAGACAACGATGCCCACTTATGGTACTCGCACCCAAAGTATTTTAACCTTGTCTTATAACACCCATGCTCATTCGCAATCTGCCAACTCACAAGCGACTCATCATGCCCGATTAGATAGTCGAGAGTATCAACACGGTATAGTAGATACTTAATTAAACGGATACATTGGAATATGTACGCATAGTGCTGTATCTATTTTATTTTAAACTGACTAGATATTTGATCTTTCGGTTTTGATATCTAACAATGACTGCATAATATAATTGAGGTTTAAACACAAAAAAGCCTGCATCATCTAGATACAGTCTTTTGCTATCGTAAGTTAAATTCTGAGATAAATTAATAAAATCAAGACTGAATCAAATGATTGTCTTGTTCAGGAATAATAAGCTCCCGTCTAAGTGGTAGCTCACGTGCTAGCTCTTGCAGTGCGCGACGATACACGCCACGTTTAAAGTGAATAACTTGTCCTAGTGGGTACCAATAACTTACCCATTGCCAGTGGTCAAACTCAGGTTTTCCCTCATCAAAGCGGATGTGCTGAGTATTTGATTCATCTAAGCGCAGCAAAAACCATTTTTGTTTTTGCCCAATACACAGGGGATATTGTCCATGACGCACATAACGCTTTGGTAAACGATAGCGTAGCCAGTCTTGCGTGACCGCCAATAAATCTACA
>JBBSUA010000406.1:0-2234 GCA_038235315.1 Pseudomonadales bacterium
AAGGATTTACTAGGTGAGATGGCTAACACTATCTCTGGTAATGCTCGTACAGAGTTTGGTGCAGAGTTTATTATTTCTCCACCCAAAATTGTTGAAGGTGCACCTAGCATTTCATATTTGCCAAAAGATCGAAATAGTTATGTTACCCCGTTTACTTGGCGTGGTCATGAAGCAGTGATAGGTATATGTATTGCTTGATGCTAAGCCAATAAACTAAAAACACAAAACGACGTTCACACGTCGTTTTTTTATGTACGACAAAATGAGTAGAGCTTAGCATCTATTCTATGGTAAAATGCGGCGCAGCTATTTTTTAAAGCGGATTAATACTTATTTAGAAAATAACTCAATTTTAAACACTCTTTCAAACAACCAATGACACACACATCATGGTAAAAAATTGCTGGGTGTTTGGCGACTTGATTAATTTGCATCAGTACGGTTTTGCGTTTATACAGCATCTATCGTTAGCAAATGCGTATCGCTAAATAGGCAGTTTTTGTGATGTGGAGGCATAACCCAACACAAAGGACATCTCAAATGGCTACAAAGAATCCAACAAAAATTGAAATGCGCGACTTACTACAAGCTGGCGCTCATTTTGGTCACCAAACACGTTTTTGGAATCCAAAAATGGGTCCCTATATCTTTGGTGCGCGTAACAAAATTCATATTATTAACCTAGAGCACACTGTTAAGTCTTTTAACGAAGCACTAAACTATGTGAATAATCTAGCTGCTAAGAAAAACAAAGTCTTGTTCGTAGGGACTAAGCGTGCGGCAAGCGGTGTGATTCGTGAGCAAGCAAGACGTGCTGGCATGCCTTATGTTGACCATCGTTGGTTAGGTGGCATGTTGACTAACTGGAAAACGCTACGTCAGTCAATCAATCGTCTAAAAGAGCTTGAAAAACAAGCAGAAGACGGTACATTTGCTAAGCTAACCAAACGTGAAGCGTTAGAGCGTACTCGCGATATGGAAAAACTTGAGCGTTCACTAGGCGGTATCAAAGACATGGGCGGCTTACCAGATGCCATCTTCGTCGTTGACGTTGACCATGAAGCAATTGCTATCAAAGAAGCCAAAAACCTAGGTATTCCAGTTATCGGTATTGTTGATACCAACTCTAACCCAGATAACGTCGAATATGTTATTCCAGCAAACGATGATGCTATCCGTGCTGTGACACTATATGTGACTGCTATTGCTGATGCGATTATTGCTGGTAAAGAATATGCACAAACTCAAGCAAATGGCAAAACTGACCAAGCAACAGAGCAAGCGCCTGCTACAGATGCTGCTCAAGCTGACGCTGCTGACACCATTGAACAGCCAGAAGAAGCACCTGCTGTAAAAGCTCCAGCAGAAGCACAAGCTGACCTTTAAGGTTCGGCACATTAGCGTATAAAAATAGGATGCCTTGATATTTAGTCAACAGCATCCATATACTATAACGCTAGTGACAGTATGAAAGCTTATAACAGGCATGATGTAGTTTTACTCGTCATGCCTTGTTTTTAGTTAACAATTCGTTAGTGAGCAACTGCTAGACGAGTATTATCGCCTATACTGTTAATCGCTATCAAAATAAAAAGTACTGAATTCATAGTGCATCTTAATGATCAGTCGACTTATAGTTGCCGTTGTTAAGATAATAGTCATTACTTAAAACAGAAATTAAGTACTCCCATACATAATAATACTGAGGTAATTCCCATGGTAAAAGTATCCGCCAAAATGGTAAAAGAATTGCGCGACCGTACTGGTCTTGGCATGATGGAATGTAAAAAAGCATTAGAAGAATCGAACGGTGAAGTCGAAACCGCCATCGATAATTTACGTAAGTCAGGTCAAGCAAAAGCCGCTAAAAAAGCGGGTAATATTGCAGCTGATGGCGCTATCATTATCGCTCAAGGTGACAACAAAGCATTTTTGGTAGAGATTAACTGCCAAACTGACTTTGTTGCAAAGGATGAGAACTTCACTATATTTGCAGAAAAAGTTGCTAATATCGCTTTAGAAAATAATACTACTGATGTCGCTGCTATTGCCGACTTGCCTTATGGTGATGGTCAAAGCGTCGAAGAAGCTCGCGTATCATTAGTACAAAAAATTGGCGAAAATATTCAAATTCGTCGTATTGAAACTCTTGAAGGTAAAAATATTGCCTCATACCGTCACGGCTTACGTATCGGTGTAGTGGTATCCTTCGAAGGTGGCAGTGAAGAAACAGG
>JBBSUA010000407.1:0-2230 GCA_038235315.1 Pseudomonadales bacterium
ACACTGCGACAAAAAACGGCGCGCCTTGCTGAAAAAAGGCTTCAGAGGAGAAAAAATCTTGCTGCTCTAACGTCAGGTTTGATAGACCACTAACCATAACTGATGGGCCACCCATAGCAAATAGCACCGCTGGGATAATGACAACTCCAATGGCCATTAATGCGACGAGCTGGGCAAAATCAGTAAACACTGAGGCGCGAAAACCTGAGGTTAAGGTATAGCTGAGCACCCCAACACCGGCAATAATCACGCCAGTCTGAAACGATAATGGTGATAATACTGATACGAGCGCACCAGCAGCAGTAAAATTGACCATCAAGCTAATTAAGCTGCCCATAAGGTTAGATATGGCTAAAATTAATTGGCTTGATGAGCCATGGCGGGCGTGTATGAGCTCGCCTAAAGTGTGACCATTAGGAGCCAGTTCACGAAAGCGCATCCCAAACGGGTAGATGAATAAAATCATCAATGCGCCCCAAAAGCCGTAATGTATGGGCCCTGAGATACCATACTTGTAGCCGGACGTGGCGGCTGCATAGAATGACGCTGCCCAAATCCAAGTAGCGGTCATACTGGCCGCACCCATACCAAAACCGACGCTGTGTCCGGCTACCATAAAGCCGCTAGTTGACTCTTTGTCCTTTTTGATTAATAAAGACAGCAGATAGGTACCGCCATAAAACGCCACCAGTAATAAAATGATGGTTAACGCTGAGAATTGAAACAATGACTCAGTTTTCAAATTCATACCTCGCAATTGTTTGGATAAACAAAAGTTAGTACGACTACATATCCAGTATCTGGCAAACTTGTAACTAGTCATTCGATAACTAGCGAAACGCTATTAATAAATATTTCTAATGCAAATAACGATTAGCGCAAGGGCTAAAACTACCAATGCTAACCCCTACAATGTTTTAATAATAGAGGCGCAGCTCATTGTGCGCGCCCGCTAATGGCATAGCCATCACGCTTGTATTAAAGTATGTTGTCGTAGCAACTATAAATGAGTACTTAATAGTTAAGTACTGTTGATTAAATGCTGTTAATTAAGCATTGATAAGTACAGATTAGAGGACTTGTACTTAGTACTGATTGCTAAAATCAGAGGCGTATAAGACGCATAAACTGATCCACTGTGACAGGAAACCTGACAAGATAACTCATCCGTTAACTCCGTGTGGTGGCGAGAGATATAGGAGAGATAAAGCAGCTTATATCGTATAAAAGACAATGCTATTTATCGGTCATATTTTTATTGCTCTCAACAAACAGAATCGTATTTGTTAAGTAAATGTGAGGGTTAAGGGTACTCTATTATGTGTTCAAGCTCAAATTTGTTGAGCATTTAAACCAAGAATTATACTGACTGACAGGTTTTAAGGGCGTGTATAAGCGATAAAAATACAGATATAGCTTACAATATAGAGCGACTTTTGCTACAAGCTAAGGTTTTGTCAACTAGGATTTTTCTTATAAAATAGGTACAATACCTTGATTCATTTAGTGCTGATTTAGCCTGTTTGTATTACAAGTATTTTAGTGTTATCTACGCCACTTACTGCTTTATCTACGGAGTTATCATGTCGAGAGCTGAATCGTCAAAAGTCTTATCAAGTACCGAGTCAACAGCCATAGTAACTGAGATAGTAACTGAGACTATAACGAGTAAGGAGAAGACGTTGTCTGATCGTAAGTCAGCTTTAGTGCTAGACGGTAAAGTGTTAGCAGCACAGATAGAAAAAGAGCTACGCGTTCGGGTAGACGTTATAAAAGAAAAAACAGGACGTACACCGATTCTAGCAACGATTTTGGTTGGTGGTGATCCGGCATCTGCCACTTATGTACGTATGAAAGGTAACGCTTGTAGGCGTGTCGGTATGGATTCAATAAAGGTTGAGATGCCACATAGTACGACTACTGAGCAGCTGATAGCTAAGATAGATGAGCTTAACGACAATCAAGACGTTCATGGTATTTTGCTACAGCATCCTGTGCCTGATCATATCGATGAGCGTGCTTGCTTTGAACAAATTGATCTAGCAAAAGATGTCGATGGCGTGACTTGTTTAGGCTTTGGGCGTATGAGTATGGGTGAGTCAGCCTTTGGGTCGTGTACCCCGCAAGGCGTGATGCATCTGCTACACCATTACAATATTGAATTAGCGGGTAAAGAGGCAGTCGTCGTTGGTCGTAGTCCTATCTTAGGTAAGCCGATGGCGATGATGCT
>JBBSUA010000408.1:0-2225 GCA_038235315.1 Pseudomonadales bacterium
AAAATTTATACCAGTAGTGCGTTTAATAGCGTCATAACCGTTTTTTTGACTGAATATATCAGTAGGTAGTATTACGATGTGCCTCTGACTCTGTCTCAATCTGCTCTACCAACTCTTGCATATCCTCATCCATTATCTCCTCATCAGAGGCAATACTTGGATAATGACTGGGCAGATCGAGCATCTGTACGACCAAGGCATAACGCAAGGTCTTACGGCAGCCAAGATAACGCTGATAAAAACTAGAATTCAATAACCCTGCACCGCCCTGGCCCATTGCCCAAATAGAGGACAAATAGTCACGCGTACTCATACTGCTACGCTCATCTTTTAGATAAGCGCTGACAATATCAATCAGGCGTTTCATACGCTGGCGACGAATATCATATAACTCGCCGAATAAACGATTAAGACCCGTGACCGATGCTGCAAGGCGCTCTTCAATTTGATTGAGTAGCATTGCTTTTTGCGGATTGAGCAACTGCTGAAAAATCATTCGTGCAATTCCGGCTGAGGCACAATCATCAATACGATTGATCTCAAACAATTGCTCTTCGTAACGAATGATAATACGCAGATATAACTCATCTTTGCTAGAGAAATGCTTATATAACGTCCCTTTCGCCAAATCAAGCTGATCCGCTAGGCTATCTAGAGTGATATCACCATCACCAGACTCAAGGAGCAACTGCTCAGCCATCGCTAAGATATTTTCTTCGCGCACTTTGAACTGGTGTTGACGACTCATAATTTCTCCTGAACCCTAATGACGTTGACCCTGTCACTATGATGCGTTGTTGTGATGCCATAAGTTGTGCTGCTAAAAATACTCAGGCGGCAACAAGCGCAACATAGTGATAGGCTTCTGATAACTACAAAAACCAGCTAATATCCGTACTGTCGAAGCAGATATCCCTATCTCAACCGTACTTATAGCTTAACAAGTTATTTCAAAAATGACTGATTAGTCATAGCATAACGATTTTAGTGATACTGTGCTAGTAAATTTACAAAGTTTTTTGCAGTCAACTCGCCAACCTCATCAGCACTACAGCCATACATATCTGCAATGCAGCTAGCGACGTAAGGCACGTATGCAGGCTCATTAGGTCTGCCACGCTTAGGTACTGGTGCTAGATAAGGACTGTCGGTTTCAATAAGTAGACGGTCTCTTGGCATTTTTTGAGCAGCATCTTGAATTATTTGCGCACTCTTAAAGCTGACAATACCTGAAAATGAGATATAGAATCCCAAATCAAGCGCATGCTTCGCCGTTTCCCAATCCTCGGTAAAACAGTGGATAATGCCATGTTCTGCCCCTTCTGCTTTTAGGATATCGATAGTGTCTTCTTTAGCGTCACGCATATGAATAATAAGTGGCTTCTTGAGCTGTTGACTGGCATGAATGTGACGGGCAAGACTGGCCTGCTGTTCACGCTTATTATCGGTTGACCAGTAGTAATCTAGACCCGTCTCACCGATTGCCCATACATGATCTGCATTGGCCATTTTTACTAGCCGCTCTACAGTCGCAGACTGTAATATTTCAATATCTTCGCAAGGATGAATACCCACGCTCATACCCAAATTTAGAGTCTCATCACCATAAGTACTCACAATATTGGCAATCTCATCGTACTCGGCAAAATCGCACATAATCGCCATGGCGCGCGTGACATTAGCGTCTTTCATCGCGGCAATAGCACCCGATAACTGACCGTCGTATTTCTCTAGATTAAGGCGGTTAAGGTGGCAATGGCTATCAGTAAACATAAATACTCTCGTGTTAATTTTTTGAATTATAGTTGTCTTATAGTCAGGTCAATATAAAAAATACAGACATGGAATAATCAATGCAAGGGCACTACCCGCATGACCTCTTCTATCGTTGTAACACCTTCACTAATACGCTTCGCACCTGACAAGCGTAGTGGTTGCACCCCTTCGCGGTAAGCTTGCTGCTTTAACACATCCAAGTTTGCGTCAGCAGCAACTAGCTTCTTGAGCTCGTTGGTTAATGGCATAATCTCATATAGACCAATACGTCCTTGATAACCCGTATGGCGACACTGCTCACAGCCATGCGCGGTATATATCTGTGCCGGTAATGGCGCGCGCCACGGTTGTACCAGCTCTTGCCACTGAATCGCAATCTCGCTGTCTGACGTTACACTCAATGCCTGCTTGCAATGCGGACACAGCGTACGCAGTAGCCGCTGTGCCAT
>JBBSUA010000409.1:0-2212 GCA_038235315.1 Pseudomonadales bacterium
CATTTGCTCAATAAAACCGACATCATCGACTATTTTGGACAGTGTACCCACAGCGACTTTACTCGGATCTAATAGCAATAGATCATTGGGTGTCAACTGACCTAGCGCATCTTGCACCGCCTCATAATCAGCCAAGGCAATGCCACTATCTGTTAAACTTTTTTTAATCTCAGCACTGACTTTACTAGTATCAATAAATAAAGTTGCGCCCGCTTGCTCGTCTGTACTAATCAGCATATGCGCTAAAAACACCGGATTATAATCAACATCAGCGCCACGCAAGTTGGTCAACCAAGCGATATCATCTAAGCTGGATAATAGATGATGGGTTGCGCCTGCATCCAACATGCCTGCACGTACTTTGACCAACTTTTCGGCAGCAGACTGAGAAATAAACAGCGCATCATGCTGATATAACTGAGCCGTTGGTAGCGCAGGACGATCTGCCCAAATGGCTGTAATGACATCTCGATCGGTAATTAAAGTAATGTCATCAGCGTCAAAAGCATCCAGTAATTTATCTTGCTCAGCAATAGACAGCACATTGCCATCAACCGCGACACTATCGCCCTCAGCTAAGTTCTCAGCTAACCATTCGATATGGTTAGGCTGATCAGAAGCTAGCTTTTGTAGACTAATACCGGTATCTGCCAATTCATCAGCAGCATGTACCCAATAACGACTGTCCGCCCATAACCCTGCAAAATCTGCACTCACTACTAAAATCCCTGCAGACCCTGTAAACCCTGATAACCATTCACGGGTCTGCCAGTATTCTGGCAAATACTCAGATAAATGTGGATCAGCCGTCGGTACGATAATCGCGCTCAAGTCTTGCTCTACTAGCACTGCACGTAAATCAGTAATACGCTGCTGGATATCAGCTTTGGAAGGGATAATTTGGCTTGTCATAAGGTCTCTTTTTTTAATATTGGTTTTATATGAAGTCATGTTAATAAATAATTACTAGGCTTATGGTATCACGCTTACGGCTTCAAAAATGAAACCTAATAGTACTATCACTCAATAAATAAATATCAATTTTAGACAACTTAAGTTTACTAAATAAGTTATGATATCTGCTCATTGTTTCAGCTTATCATGCTTACTAAATACGCATTTTGCACTGCAAATATTAGGATAATACTATGGCAGCCTATATCACAGTCGGCGCAACAACCACTCATGGCGGCAAAGTTATCACAGGCTCACCGCATACGACGCATAATGGCGTACCAGTGTCTCGTAAAGGCGATAAAGTCATCTGTAAAAAGTGCAAAAAACTGACCACTATTTTGACAGGTGACCCTTCCTTTATTGTCGATGGCGCGCCTATTGCGCGTGCAGGAGATATCACTAGCTGTGGTGCTAAGCTTATCGCCGTGCAGCAGTCGTTTTGTGAGTCAGATTTTGAGGTGATGGGGGTTGAGCAAGCCGAAGAGATTAGACGCGAGTCGCAAAAGTCTTTTAATGAAGCGATAAGCGACTACAACTTGCAATTTGTTATGCAGGATAAACAAGAAAACCCATTACCAGGTAGATCTTATGTTATCTATGACGAGAATGGCGAAATATATCAAACGGGTCAGTTGGACGACGATGGTCAAGCACCTGTACTCAATGATGGACAAGAAAAAGAGTATTTCATCCATGTGTTAGATGAAGAGATAGCTAATGAGTAACTCTAAAGATATTATCGTCAAATTACGCTTGTTAGTAAAACCCCCGATCAATATAAATAGCTTCTATTACAAAGTGACTTATACAAAATTTGGTTATCAAAACAAGGATGGATCTCATGTCTTGCCAAAAACGATAAACAACGCTCTTGTAAAATTCACAGTAAATCCTAATGCCAGTAAAAACGGGTTGCTGGCTATCGACTCAGAAGAAATTGTGCTGCTTGAGCATAGCAACAGTATCAAAAGAATCACTTTTCCTGATGCAAAAAATGGTAGTGCTTGGTTCCAAATTGAAAACCGTTCTAATGGTAACGTTGTCAAAAAGAACAAGTATCCACAATGGTCGTATAGACATGAGCAAGAAGTGTCTGAATATAAATGGGATATCACAAGCGCAAAGAATAGTACAACGCCTGATACAAAGAAAACTCAGCAGGTTAAACAAAAATGTCCACATACGGTAGATGGTGCCATTGAAGTTGCAAAATATATCGTTGATGAGATTAAGAGAAACGTAAGGTCGCTTGAAG
>JBBSUA010000410.1:0-2212 GCA_038235315.1 Pseudomonadales bacterium
AGGTTGTAGACAATTCAATCTAAAGAAACAAACGCAACAACATGATCCCAAAAATGAGTTTATCGATAAATGGACATAATTTTATAATCAAAGAAATTCAGTTAATATCCAAATACAAAACCTTAATAAAAGATTGATTTACCTTATGAAAAAACCCAGTCCCTATTTAACCTTTGCTGGTACGATTCCATTCATAGCCTGCGCTGTGTTGATTACTATGGGCGTTGATGCTATACGAGGGTTAGGTGAAACTGAGCATGTCTTAGCGGTTTATGGCTTAGTAATTGCCACTTTTATGGCAGGTGCGCATTGGGGTAATCATTTAAGTTTAGCTGATGATAATAGCTGGGCAGTCAAGCTTCCTATCTTTAGTAATGTCATCGCCCTTGCTTTATGGATAGGATTTTTGAGCTTATCAAACGTCGGTTTTATTTGGTTGTTAATTATCGGATTCATTGGTTTATTAGTTATCGATTACGGTCTTAGTGGGGCGCAGATTATCAGTCCTGACTACTTTAAAGTTAGAAAATATGTCACCCTCATTGTTGTTATTTCATTATTGGTTGCTGTTATGCAGTTGTAAATATTGAACTTAGAAAAAATTAAAGGGTGCAACGAGCTATGAATACTAAAATAATAATCGCTGTAGTCGTTATAGCATTGTTAGGCGTCATCGGTTTTAGTTATTACGGTAGCAGTCAGTCTAAGCAACATATAGTGGCTTCTCAAGAGGACAAAGTTGAGCTTAATAATATTGTGAATCAGTGGGAGCAGAACAGCGAGGAAGTAAGAACAGCATCTGCAACAGCGAAACCAGCAGTTGTAAAAGATATGCAGTCGTTGAGAGATAAGGCTAATAATCTTGAGGTTACGCCATGTCTAGCCCCTGCAAAAGAAAGTTTGTTAGTAGCCATGGATTCAGAAATAGCATCGTATCAAAAGCTGATGTTGGATACTAATGCGACTATTGGAGAGGAAGCAAACTCTGTATATAAAGCGATTGAAAAGTATCACGATATAGCTGATGAGTGTACGGCTTAGTATTCTTAGTCATACTAAGATGAGAACATGCTCACAATTTTGATAGGTTTTTTATAGTCGTAATTAAGCTAAAACCATTGAATTTGAGAATCTTTTTGAGAAGTACCTAAACCCGCAACAGCCATTGTATAACTTATAAGATTCATTTAAAATGAATATTTAATATTATTGATAATAAATTAAGATAAAATAATTCAAAGAAGACCACTATGCAATCAATCAATTTACCCAGTAATCCGCCAAGCTCTCCGCATCCTATTCTTAATTTGAGCTTTCGAGTTTTTTTTAGTGGTGCTGCGCTATTTGCGATCATTATCATGGGGTTGTGGGCATTTGTATTCACTGGGCATACCAATATCGATGCGCAAATACTCAATCCATTATATTGGCATGGACACGAGATGATTTATGGTTACGCGCTTGCAGTGGTAGCAGGGTTTTTATTGACGGCGGTGAAGACGTGGACAGGGGTAATGATGCCATACGGCTATAAGCTGCTGGCTATTTTTAGCTGTTGGCTACTTGCGCGTCTTGGCTGGTTGGCATTTGGTTTGGGCATTGACTTTGGCTTTGATCAAGTAGCGGGTTCAAGCGCTTGGCTACTATACGTAGCAGCGGTATTTGATATATTATTCATTGGTTTCATGGCATTTTTTATCTTCCGCGCGGTGCTACAGGTCAAGCAGTATAAGCAAATGGGTATTTTAGCCAAACTGGCCTTGTTAACTATCGGAAATGGCTTGTACTATTGGGGTATTCTTAGCGCAAACATGACTGTCACTAAAATAGGTATGTATTTGGGCTTTTATCTCATTATTGGTTTAGTATTAACCATGGGTCGGCGAGTAGTGCCCTTTTTTATTGAACGCGGTGTAAGTAATGATCCGACAGGAACGATAAAAGTACGCAACAGTAAAGTACAAGATATCGCCAGTTTAGCTTTTTTCTTAGCCTTTTTTATCGTCGATTTATTTTATCCTAATAAATACTTGCTGACTATTACTGCGCTTGGGGTCGCAATAGTTAATCTCGTGCGCTTAGTAGGCTGGTATCATCGTGGCATTTGGCAAAAGCCTTTGTTATGGTCGTTGTACATTGCATTTTCGGGAATGTGCCTAAGCTTTGTATTATATGCGCTGCAACCTTGGCTTGGGTTCAATCACAGTATTGC
>JBBSUA010000411.1:0-2210 GCA_038235315.1 Pseudomonadales bacterium
GCTACTGATATCAATGCCATGGCTGTTTAGCACATGATGATTACCCATAGACCTTCTCCTTGAACGGGGCAATACCGACGCGATTAATCACATCTCCAAAGCCTTCAACATCACTATTCTCATTGCCACTATCAGCACGCAACTCAAGATAGACGTCTAGAATCGTCTGTAAAGTGCTGGCAACATCAGCAGCAGGAACCGCCTTGCCTAATATTTTGCCCAGTTTGGCATCATCGCTAGAGTTACCGCCGAGGCTAATTTGATACCAATGCTCACCTTTTTTATCGACACCTAAGATACCGATATCACCCACATGATGATGAGCGCAAGCGTTCATGCAGCCAGACATATTCAGGCGAATATCGCCTAAGTCGTAGAGATAATCAAGATCGTTAAACTGCTTTTCGATTTGTTCTGCGATGTTATGAGTGGTGGCATTGGCAAGGGAGCAAAAATCCCAACCAGGGCAGACGATCATATCGGTTAAGGTATTAATATTAGCGCGGGCTAAGTTCAGTTTATCTAACTGCTGCCATAACTCATACAAGTGGCTAATTTGTACGTCAGAAAATACTAGGTTTTGCTGATAAGTACCGCGCAGCTCACCGAAGCTGTATTTATCAGACAAATCGGCAAGGGCATCCATTTGCGACTCACTGACATCACCAGAGGGCACATAATGACCATCAACTAAGCCTGCTTTTAGTGAGATCACTACCGCGCGATAACCCGCAACTTTATGGGCAACTGTATTTTGGTTATACCAGTTGGCAAAGTCTTTATTGTCGCCTAGTAATTTTTGCAGTTCAGACTGTACTTGTAGCGCATCAATAGTGAGGTAATCAGGCGCACTAAAAAAGCTAATAGCGGTAGCAAAATTATCATCTGTCAATGTCAATGCACCGTCTTTAGTATGCGCTTCCCATTCAGAATCGACTAATTTGGCAAACTCACGTCCGCCCATGCTTTCGACCAATATCTTGATACGCGCTTTGAATTTATTATCGCGGCGACCATGCAAATTGTACACGCGCAAAATAGCATCTAAATAGCTTAGTAAATGCTGGCGTGGTAAGAACTCATTGATGACTTTACCAATGACGGGCGTACGTCCAAGCCCACCACCAACGATCACCTCAAAACCAATCTCGCCCGCCTCATTCATTTTTATATGTAGACCAACATCATGGACTTGGGTTGCCGCTCGGTCATTCTCAGTACCAATGACAGCAATCTTAAATTTACGCGGTAAAAAAGCAAATTCAGGATGGAAGGTCGACCACTGACGGATAATCTCGCAGTAGGGACGCGGATCGGCAATCTCGCTTTGGTGAATGCCTGCATAAGGATCGGTCGTAGTATTACGAATACAGTTGCCCGAAGTTTGAATGGCATGCATTTGTACAGTGGCAAGCTCAGCCAAGATATCAGGAACATCTTCTAATGTTGGCCAATTGAGCTGAATGTTGGTGCGAGTGGTGAAATGTCCGTAGCCTTTATCATATTTGCGCGTGATTTCTGCTAATTTACGTAATTGGTAGCTGGCAAGCAACCCATAAGGAATGGCGATACGCAGCATAGGAGCATAACGCTGAATGTACAGACCATTTTGCAATCGTAATGGCAAAAATTGCTCTTCTGGCAATTCACCAGCCAAAAAGCGTTGAGTTTGATCGCGGAATTGGGCGACTCGTTCCTCAACCAAGTTTTGATCAGCATAGTTATATTGATACATGACGTAATCTCAATTTCGAATTTGCGAAGTAAAAAAGCGCGCTAAATAGGTATAAACAGTAGCGGCGAAAATGATTTGCGTGAGTAGTGGCTTAAAATATCTATTTTTATCCAAGAAACCAGCTTAAAACAAGTCAGGTTCACATCATATAAGCTTGTGCGTGAAATTATAAATTCCTTTAAGTCATATCCATATCCAAACACAGCATAAATTTTCATAACGATAATTAGGTAGCCTATGCGTATTCTATTTATAACCCCATTTACTCCGCTTTATCGCCCATTATTATTAAGGTTTTAAATTAATATGACATCTTCAGTCCCTAATCAAGAAGCCTCAAAACTAGTCCCACCGCACGGTAGCGACACACTTAAGCCCCTATTATTAAAAGGTGAGGCGCGCACGCAAGCCCTAAAATTTGCCAGCACTTTGCCCAAGATTACCATCATCTCACGTGAGCGTGGTGATTTGATTA
>JBBSUA010000412.1:0-2209 GCA_038235315.1 Pseudomonadales bacterium
TGCTGCCAACTCCCTTTTTTGTAGAATGGCTCTGGCAGGAGGCTATATCGATGCGTGGAATTTTACTGTTATTCGTTTATTGAGTGCTGCGTTATGTCTTGGCATTATTATGGCAGTTTATACGAGTCGTTTAAAACGTTGCAATATACCTCTTAATCATAAAGCCACTACTGCTATTTTGGCAGATAAAGGCAGTTGGCTAAGCAGTATAAGCTTACTGATTTATGCACTTAGTTTTTCAATTGCTTACGTAGAGCTTGATACAGGTACTGGCGCGCTTATTTTATTTTCAGCGGTGCAACTGACGATGATTGGTTGGGGTATTTATCAAAAAGAGCGCTTAAGTGCCTTGCAATGGGCAGCTTTCATAGTGGCAGTAGCAGGTTTTGTTTACCTCATGTTGCCCTCAGCAGCCGTACCTTCATTGTTTGGAGCTACGGTCATGGCAATAAGCGGTGTTGCTTGGGGAGTGTATAGCATACGTGGACAAGCATGTGTATCTCCACTACGAGCTACAGGTTTTAACTTTATTAGAAGCCTAATTGCCGTTCCTATACTGCTATTAATAGGTATGAGCCATATGAAAGAAATAAGTAGTGAAGGGATATTATTAGCTGGTATATCAGGAGCAATTACGTCGGGACTTGGTTATAGCATTTGGTATATGGCGATGCCACTACTAAAAAGCACCCAAGCTGCCGTTGTACAGTTCTGTGTACCTGTAGTTGCTGCTATTGCAGGCGTATTGTTTTTATCCGAGCAGTTAACCATGCGGTTTATAATAGTAAGCGCTATTATTTTAGGTGCGGTCTTGGTGTTTATTCTGAATAAGAAACAAGTTATTGAGCAAAGTTAGAATGAGTCAGCATTAACCGAAGTTTCTACTAAAAACTATATTTGCACTTTAGATAATAAAAATCACTACTTTAACAAAAGCAAAAAAGCTCTCAATAGTGAGAGCTTTTTTAGTTTTAGCTTAGATTTAGCAATGCTAAGTTATGTTAGAAATAACCTAACGTTACTGCTGCCACTGCTCAAGGGTAAACTTAGTATCTAAATGCTTCTCTAGCGCTGGCAAATTAAAGGCATCGTCTTCGCTCACAAAGCTGATACTGATGCCTGTCTGTCCGGCACGTCCTGTACGACCAATGCGATGTACGTAATCATCGGGCTGTTCAGGTAACGTATAATTAACCACATGGCTAACATCATCGACATGGATGCCACGCCCTGCCACATCAGTAGCGACTAAGATTGAAGCATGACCATCTTTGAAACGCTGCAAGTACTTCTCACGCTTTTGTTGAATCACGTCTCCTGATAACATCACAATTCTATGCCCTTGGCGCAACTTATGATACAGGCGCTTGACTTGATCTTTGCGATTAGCAAAAACGATTACTTTCTCAACTGCCGTATCAGAAATGATACGTTGTAAGGCTTCAAGCTTTTGATCTTCTGTAAGCAGATAAAAATGCTGATCTACTAGCTCACTGGTTTTGTGCTCAGGCTCAATCTCAACAAATTGTGGCTCATGCAACCAGCGATAAGCCAAATTCATCACATCTTGATTAAAAGTAGCAGAAAATAATAAACTTTGACGATCAGTATTAGCTGGCATACGACCTACTAAACGCTTAATATCAGGAATGAAGCCCATATCTAACATACGATCAGCTTCATCTAAAACCAGTACTTCGACGCGATCCAGATGTACCATTCCTTTGTTCATCAGATCAATCAGCCGCCCAGGGGTTGCGATTAAAACATCTACATATTGACGCTCAAGCTCATGCTGTTGGGTCTCATAATTAGTGCCACCCATGATGCAAACACTGTGTAATGACGTATATTTAGTTAGCGCAATACAGTCATCAAATATTTGCTGAGCAAGCTCACGAGTTGGTGCCATCACAACAGCACGTGGTTCACCCAGATAACGCTCTTCATCGTCAGCAAAAGGACGCTTTAATAACGCTTCCATAATAGTAATCAAAAAAGTCGCCGTCTTTCCTGTACCCGTTTGTGCTTGTCCAATCGCATCTTGATGCGCAAGGGTATGTGGCAGTATTTGTGCCTGAATAGGCGTCAACTCTGTAAAGCCTAAATCACTGACCGCGCGTAGTGTGGGTTCTGAAAGTGGCAAGTCAGTAAATGCGGTAAAATTACTCAAAAAATCATCCTTTTATATGAACTGCTTATGTAGTAA
>JBBSUA010000413.1:0-2198 GCA_038235315.1 Pseudomonadales bacterium
CTAGCACGTTTTGGTGAGGCAGAAGTATCACTACCGGGTGGTTGTGCGATTGGTTCGCGTCCTGTCGATCAGCATCTCAAAGCATTTGAAGCGATGGGTGCTGAAATTAGCGTAGAGAATGGCTACGTGAAAGCACAAGCTCCAAAAGGCGGCAAGCTGCTAGGCTGCAAATTCTCATTCGATATGGTGACTGTCGGCGGTACTGAAAATGTCATTATGGCAGCCGCATTAGCCAAAGGCACGACTGTTTTGGGCAACTGTGCCTTAGAGCCAGAAGTTGTTGATTTGGCTAATATGCTAGTAGCAATGGGTGCCAAAATTAGTGGTATCGGTACAGCAACGATGACTATTGAAGGCGTCGAACGTCTGCATGGCTGTGAGTATTCAGTCGTGCCGGATCGTATAGAGACTGGCTCATATTTGGCTGGCGCGTTAATGACACGCGGTGATGTACTAACTAAAAACACATCTGCCTTCTTATTGATACCAGTGCTAGAGAAGTTTGAATCTATGGGTGCTACGATAACTAGTGGCGATGATTGGATTCGTGCGCAGATGACAGGTCGACCACGTCCTGTCGATATACGTACTCAGCCGCATCCGGGCTTTCCTACTGATATGCAAGCGCAGTTAATGGCAATTTCGTGCCTTGCTGATGGCACCAGTACTTTTATCGAAAATATATTCGAAAACCGTTACATGCACGTTCCTGAGCTTAATCGTCTAGGCGCGTCTATCCAAGTGGATGGTCATACTGCTGTGGTGAAGGGCGTGGATTGCTTTACTGCAGCGCCAGTGATGGCAACGGATTTGCGTGCGTCAATGTCGCTTGTGATGGCCGCTGCGACTGCCGAAGGTGAAAGCTTAATTGATCGCATTTATCATATCGATCGCGGTTATGAAGATGTTGAGAATAAGCTACGCGCTCTCGGTGTCAACATTGAGCGTATTAACTCTAACAGTCAGCATACGGATCATTGATTGATAGAGTGAAGAAGCGGTTAATGCAATAAAAAATGCAATAGAAAGTGAATATCAAGATAATCCCTACACTAAAGGGAAACAACCGAACGGTATATGGACACTCTGCTACTATGACTGAGCAAAATGAACGCTTACAGACAAGCGGCTTGATAAATGAAGTTGATAATGAATTTAATGGCTTAACGCTAGCGTTATCTAAAGGTCGTATTTTAGAAGAAACGATGCCATTATTAAAGGCGGCAGGTATTGAGTTGCTTGAAGATCCTGCTGCCTCACGTAAGCTCATATTTCCTACGACCCATCCGCACGTTCGCGTATTGATTTTACGCGCCAGCGATGTACCTACCTATGTCGAACATGGTGCTGCGGATTTCGGTGTTGCAGGTAAAGACGTGCTGCTTGAGCATGGTGCTAATCATGTTTATGAGTTGTTAGATTTAAAAATTGCCCAGTGCAAACTGATGACTGCTGGCATAAAGGGCGCGCCGCTGCCGAATCGCCGTCTGCGTATTGCAACCAAATACGTCAATGTTGCGCGCGCTTACTTTGCTAGTCAAGGTCAGCAAGTCGATGTTATCAAGCTGTATGGCTCTATGGAGCTTGCGCCATTAGTAGGTTTAGGCGATCTGATAGTCGATGTGGTCGATACGGGCAATACCTTAATTGCCAATGGACTTGAGCCACGCGATCATATCTGTGATGTGTCATCACGTTTAATTGTCAATCAAGTCAGTTATAAGCGTAAGTTTGTATTGCTTGAACCGATATTAGAGAGCTTTAAGAACAGCATCGCTGTTGTCTATTAAGTGATTGATACTTTTTTAATAAACATTAAAAAATATCATCATTAGGCATTTAAATGTCCACCATGTATATTTTCAAACCAGTTTATCGCTACAGAATATATATAGCGTGATAAACTGGTTTTGTTATTTCTGATTGCACAAAATGTATTCCAATATTAGGGCGTGTTGAACATTCGCAAATAGGCACTGCTAATTGTTAAAATTGTTCCAGATAAGGCGCAAATTGACGATAATGCAGATGCCTTAGCTAGATTTGTAACGCAGTATGGGACAACTTTAGCATTAGCCCAAAGGGACAGGACTCTTTTTTGCCGCTCCTGTGTTAAAAGTATCCGCTTAGAATGACTAAACTAGATATTTTTAACTTTGAAGCGACTAAAAAATAGTCGCTGTCAGTGCCATGGTCGA
>JBBSUA010000414.1:0-2197 GCA_038235315.1 Pseudomonadales bacterium
GATCATGAAACTTTAAATGGGCTAAAAATGGCTAAATATTTGCCAAACTGCGTCAAATAGCTTGCTAATATCTCGATATTATCTTTACTATTTTCCTTGTTTGACTTTAATTTATCTCATTTTTATCACCATTTTCAGATTGAGGACACGCCCTAGTCAATGAAAAATAATATCAATACCTCACGTACTGATAATATAAATTAAATCATTTTGGCAATTAAGCTATCAGTATAATGCCGTGCTGCTAAATCAATAGCTACAATATCATCAAGATTAGCATCAGCACCTAAGGTTGGGACATCCATACCGCTTAAAGTCTGCTCATTAATATCAGCAATGTCAGTTAAGCGTATTTGTTCTCTCAAAAAGGCAGCTACCGCAATCTCATTGGCTGCATTCAACACGATAGTCGCCTGTGTGCCTGCTTGCATGGCTTGTCGCGCAAGTCGTAGACAGGCAAACTTTTCTAAATCAGGTTTAATAAATTCAAGATTACTAAGCGCATATAAATCTAGTGGCTGCGAGCCGCTGTCGATACGTTTAGGATAACTTAATGCATGGGCAATGGGCGTCTTCATATCGGGGCTGCCTAGTTGCGCTAAAAAGCTACCATCGCTATATTCTACCATTGAGTGGATGATACTTTGTGGATGAATCACTACATTTATCTTATTCTCAGGCAGATCAAATAAGTGGCACGCTTCTATCAGCTCAAGCCCCTTATTCATCATCGTTGCTGAATCCACCGATATCTTTTGACCCATAGACCAATTCGGATGTTTGACCGCTTCAGCGACCCCTGCTTGTTGCATTTGACTAAACGATTGCTGCAAGAATGGCCCACCAGATGCCGTTAACCATAGTTTGCGCACCCCATGACTACGGTCATGAATTTGAGTATTATCTCGCTGAATAGTAGATGGCAAACATTGAAAAATAGCATTATGCTCAGAATCAATCGGTAATAAAGTCGCCTTGTTAAGCTTGGCAGCCCTAATCATCACCTGCCCTGCCATGACTAGTGCTTCTTTATTAGCCAGTAAAATACGCTTACCTGCTTGCGCCGCTGCAAGCGTTGATGGCAAACCTGCCGCGCCGACAATAGCAGCAACTACTGTATCGACGTGGCTGTCAGTTGCTAAATCAATAAGACCCACCGACCCACCGACGACTTCAGTTTTTAAACCTTTATCACAAAGACGCTGTGCAAAATCATCAACTGCCGCTAATGGCACCCCAACACGCTGGGGTTTAAATTGCTGACATAATGCAAGTAATTTATCTAAACGCTGATGACCCGATAAAGCATAAACTTCATAGTCAGTAGGATGTGCAGCTAGTATCGCTAACGTGCTGTCACCAATTGAGCCGGTTGCGCCTAATACGGCAATGCGTTGCGTCATAACCCTTGGTGCCTATGATATCGTTAAACATTGAGAAAAATAAGTAATTGAAAAATACTTTAGAGCGTTTTAAACCACTAATAATCCTAGATACTGTAATCCCCAAAAACCTAATGCAAATATCGGAGTAGCTGACAATAGTGAATCGATGCGATCGAGAATCCCACCATGGCCTGGCAGTATAGTCCCTGAATCTTTAACTTTAGCTCGGCGTTTCAGCATTGATTCAAACAGATCACCCAGTACTGAGGCCAAAATAGTGAATACTGATAAGGCAACGAAAGCGACCAATGCCATGCCAGTCAGCTGTAGCTTAAAGACGCTAATACCAATAACAATGAGTAAGCCGGTCGCTAACCCGCCAGCCAGTCCTTCCATACTTTTATTAGGGGATACATTCGGTGCCATCTTAACGCGACCAAGCTTGCGTCCAACGAAGTAAGCACCACTATCAGCACACCAAACAATCAGGAACACATATAAGATCCACCATGGTGATAGTTGCCACAAGTAGAACATAGCAGTAATCGATGCGGTTAAAATTACAACACCCATCAATGCTAGCCTCTGACCATACCAATTGGTGTGATCTGGGAAATTAATTACCCAAGACAGAGCCATCAGCCATATAATCAGCGATGCTACCCACCATGCTACCCAAACCCATATCGACTCAAACCATAGTGAGAGTAAAGTTACCGTCAATACCATCAATACAAAAACTATCGGCTGTCTCCATGCTGGCATCAACTTCGTCCATTCATGAGCAGCAATGATCGCACCTATAGCTAATA
>JBBSUA010000415.1:0-2195 GCA_038235315.1 Pseudomonadales bacterium
GTGTCGTTATTCATTAATTTAGAGATACTGCTTTGTTTTTGGCTAGGCATTATGGCTTCCTTTTCAATAAGGCGGTTAATGGTAATAGCTAATGACTGTGTTAAGTTATTGGTTTAAGTTATTGTGCCATTAAACTATTCATAATGTCGTGATTAGTGCGAACTGATGTGTTCTTATAGATATAAAAGTTAATTAACTTGCTTTAATTCACTACTTTTATAGAATTAATAACAATTTTAGAGCTATGATCAAGGTAGTAAAATATTTAATTTTTTTAGAAAGAAGAGATGTATTTATGTTATATCCAATTGCGATTGAACGTGGTGATAAGGATACTGCACACGGTATTATAGTACCTGACATTGCAGGGTGTTTTTCAGCTGCTGATAATTATAATGATGTTTTTGATAATGCCATTGAAGCGATTACGGGTCATTTAGAATGTCTTGCAGAACTAGATGAGGATATTCCTTTACCAAGTAATATTGAGCAGTATATCGATGATCCAGAGTTTGAAGGTATGACATGGGCAGTGGTTGCTGTAGATGTAAATCGCTACCTTGGCAAAACTGAGAAAGTAAACGTAACGCTCCCTAGTCGGTTAATTTACTTAATAGATGCAAAAGTTGCTAGCAATAAACAGCGCTACAAAAGTCGTAGTGCCTATTTATCAAGTTTGGCAGAGAAGGACTTGATTTTGACTAACGTTTAAACCATAAAAAAGACCGACTAAATTTAGTCGGTTTTTTAAAATTTTGATGAAGATGAACTGTGCTTAGGTTTTTAAACTACAATTGCGTATGCAAACCACATTCACGATGCTCTTCAACCTTAGTGGGGTCAAAGTAATCAAGCTCATTAGGTAAGTTGTATTCAGCCAAATAGCCATCTAAATCGCTATCGGTCTTCTCAAATAATGGCGCAACTTTTAATACGCCGTCTTTCGATAAGCTTAGTACGTCAAGACCTTGACGGAATTCAGTTTGATCCTTACGAATAGCGTTAAACCAAACATCAGGCTTTAACTCGTCAAGCGCACGGCGGAAGGGCTCAAGTTTGACTTGGTCAGTAAACTCGTCATGCTGTGCATCATCAATACCGGGAATACCATTCATTGTCACGTCACGATGAGCAGCAGTTTGCTTCGGAATGTAAGTAATGACGTTCAAATTAAGGTCTTTAATAAGTTGGTTGGCAAACTTATAAGTGGCATCGGTGTTATAACCCGAATCAACCCACAATACGGTAATGTCAGGACGCTGCTTAGCAACTAAGTGCAAAATCGCTGATTCGTAAGGACGAAAGTTAGTGGTAATAATTGGATTTTTGGCTTGGCTCAATGCCCACTCGACGATTTGTTCAGGCGATTTACCTTGCAAGTCGGTGTTGGCTTGATCGATATCTAAACTAGGATGTAACTTACTCATTATAGAGTCCTTGATTGGGATTAAATGAAAAATTGGGGTTAAATGAAAAAATAATGATGAATATAGCGTTTTAATAAATTATGCATTGGCAAACATAGGTAGCGCGCTAGCGTTGCGACCACCATAGGCACTCGCAAGCGCGTTAAATGCTTGACTGATATCAGAAATAGACTGCATATCGTGCTCGTTTAATACAAAGCTATCCGCGCCAACGCGTAATAGATAGGCAATTTGATCACGACCAAACGCGCCCGCGATCCGAATCTCACCTTTGTAGCCGAGTCGACGCAAGGTTTGCACAAAGCTAAAGTCGCGACCATCTGTAAACAGAGGTACATGAATCACAATCAGCGCTTGAGTCAATAAAAAATCAGCGAGTCCTGCCAGTGCATCAGTATCAGTGTCAGCTGTCATCCACACACCAAGGCGACTGGTGTGATCGACAAGTAGCTCATAAACTTCATGCAATAGACCACTTGCCAGTGTATCTTTTTGGTCTAATAAGTCCATTAGCGGCACAATGACATCGAGCTTTTCTTGCTTGTGTAGCAGCTCAAGCAAAGTCACATGGGTCAGCGCAATGCCGTCTGGTAGCTCAGTTGTCGTCAGCGCGTGCCAGCTATCGTCGCTACTGATATCAATGCCATGGCTGTTTAGCACATGATGATTACCCATAGACCTTCTCCTTGAACGGGGCAATACCGACGCGATTAATCACATCTCCAAAGCCTTCAACATCACTATTCTCATTGCCACTATCAGCACGCA
>JBBSUA010000416.1:0-2178 GCA_038235315.1 Pseudomonadales bacterium
AACCCATTAAATATAGCGCCTTAGGTTTGACTTTAAGTAAGATAGTTGGACAGCATCAAGCTTTCTTTTTGATTCAAACAGTGTTGGCTGCTTTGATCATACTGACACTGTTGTCATTTATGTTGTCAGATAAGTTCTAAAGAGACTCTAATAGTTTTTATAAGATAAGCAACCATAAAAAAACCCTCCAAAACCTATTAGATTTTGGAGGGTTTTGACATATTACTCTTAGCGCAAGTAATACTTTTATATGTGGCGTCCCCAGGGGGATTCGAACCCCCGTTACCGCCGTGAAAGGGCAGTGTCCTAGGCCTCTAGACGATGGGGACTAGGTATTACGCTTCAGCTGCTTTCACCATTTATGCTGAAGTGGTGCATATTCTAATAGCGTCTGTGTTTACTGTCAAGCTGTTTTCTACGTTTTTTTAAAAGTAAGTATCTTTTTTTGAGCGCCCGACGTGGATGTAGATCATTATTCTTTAAATGATGGCGAATCCATAAAGAAGTACAAGCGCTAATGGTTAAAGCGAGCATCATATAGCCAATGATAGTGCCCCATAATATATGTTGCGGTTCCAGTTCCATGGAAAAGTCCCTCCTATTGAGCTAACAACAGCGTAAATCATGCTATAAAGCCAGTCTAAGCAACTTAAATCATTCACAGGATATAGTCTATGGTGTATCAAAAAACGACAGCAATGAGTCAGCGAACTATCCATTCCCATTTAGGAAGTAAAATATGCAAAATTTTAGTGGCGGCTCACTTAGTATCGTATAAATCATATCCTTATTGATTAAAAAATGAAAATAATAGATTCAGTTATGATAAAACATTAGTTACAATCATCTATTAACTGGTGCTTATATATACACATCTATTAAATAGTAATTATAAACAAAAACGATAGTGTTACTGTTTATTTATTGTCGTCATTATTTGATATGACCTCTGTATCTTCAGTATGTAACGCATTGGATAGCATCGGATAGTGGTTTAAGATATGACAAAAAAGCTCAGCAGTTTTTTGGGTGTCATACAGTGCTGAATGAGCGTTATTACCATCAAAATCAAGACCTGCCGCTTTGCAAGCACGTGCCAAAACCGTCTGACCAAATGCCAATGCTGCTAGAGTGACGGTATCAAACACTGAGAATTGATGAAATGGGTTATGGTTCTTGCTATTGGTACGCAGTACAGCAGCATTCAAGAATCCCAAATCAAAATGAGCGTTATGACCAATCAGAACGCATTGGCGGCATTCCTCTACCTTTCTTACTTCCTTTAAACCTTTAAAAATACGACGTAGTGCGCTTTTTTCGTCTTCAGCGATAGCTTTGCGCATTGGATTGTTGGGATCAATACCCGTAAACGCCAGCGCACTTGGCTCTAAGTTCGCACCTTCAAAAGGTTCGATATGTGCATTTAACGCATCACCAGGATAAAAAACACCCTGATCATCAAGTAAGATGGGAATACAGGCAATCTCTAGTAAGGCATCAGTCTGAGCGTTAAAGCCTGCAGTCTCGACATCGACTACAACAGGCAAAAACTTACGAAAGCGTTCTTTTAGAGCCATTGGTTTAGGGTTTGCTATATTTTCAGAGTTGCTTGATGTCTCTGATGCATTAAGCACATTATCAGGCAAAGTACTATTATTTTGAATGGTCATAGCCAGTTGAGTCACTTGTATCGATCGTAATAAAATATTGAGGTTATGCAAGTATGTGACGATATTAACGCTACCTTAGCATCGTCACATACGGTTGGATGCGATCTACACTTTAAATGACCACGGTAAGGTTTCACCGGCCATTAATGGCGTAAGCGTTGAGCCATCAAAATAAGGGTAGCTGGTTGGTACTTGCATCGGTGTATTGATTAAAGTTACGGTGTCAGTATTCACTGGCAGACCATAGATTTGTGCACCAAAGCGACTCGCAAAGCCCTCAAGCTTATCTATTTTGCCAACGCTATCAAAGGCAGTCGCATACAATGGCAAGGCAGTCGCTGAGCTATAGCAGCCTGCACAGCCACAAGCAGACTCTTTTTTATCAGTAGCATGTGGCGCTGAATCCGTACCTAAAAAGAATTTCGGATTGCCACTAGTAGCGACGTCTAACAGCACTTTTTGATGCGATTCGCGTTTTAGGATTGGTAGACAGTAAAAGTGTGGTTTG
>JBBSUA010000417.1:0-2139 GCA_038235315.1 Pseudomonadales bacterium
AGACTTGGCGCACTCAAACCATGAATAAAGATAGAGGTCAAAATGACAATAGAGCAGACTACCCATAATTTTATGGCATCATCATCAGCGAAGTAGCCCTGATTGAGCGCATAAGATAAATAATACAGCGTACCAATACCACGAATACCTAAAGCAGATATGGCGTATTTTTCCGTTCGATGCATGTTAATGCCTGATAGAGCAATCAGTCCACCAAGCGGACGTATCACTATTAAGAACGCTACACTAACGACGTACACTTTCCAAGTCAGCTCAACCCCTGATTGCAAACCTTGACCGATAAATATACCGAAGCCTAATAGCACCAATGACATCAGCAAACCTTCTGACTGCTCGGCAAAGTCATGCAGCTTTTGATGGTAGTCATGTTTATGTTCTGAACGGCGAAAGCTGAATGCCGCTACAAATACCGCAATAAAGCCATAACTGTCAATATATTCAGCGAAGCCATAAGCGAGTAATGTCAGAGCAATGACAACATAGCCTTGTGATATCGCTGTACCGTTGGTATGTCTTGAAAATACTATTTTTGCCAACAGTTTACCGACTACTATTCCAACGACGAGTCCTGCACCAATTTGCCACAGTACATCGTGAGTAAACCATGACCATAACATGTCACCTGTGAAACGCTGCCCCTCGCTATAAGCTTCTGCTATTTTTATCGCCAAATATACAAATGGAAAGGCTAAGCCATCGTTAAGCCCAGCCTCTGAGGTAAAGGTAAAGCGTGGGGTATCTTCACCGCCTGTATTTGGAGGCCCTACTTGAATGCTAGATGCCAGTACTGGATCAGTGGGTGCCAATACGGCGCCCAACAATATAGCAGCGCCTAGACTAAGGCCAAAAGCATAGTAGCCTAAGACAGCCATTGCAAATATACAGATCGGCATAGTGATGAGTAGCAAGCGTGCAGTAGGACGCCACAGCCGCCACACTAGCGGCGTATCAATCTTTATGCCTGCGCCAACTAACGATACCAGCACTACAATTTCTGTGAGCTTCTCAATAGCTAGGCCATTATCAATAGGATCTAAAAACGTTAACGAGGTCCACCAGTAACCAATTGCCAATCCAAAACTTACTTGTAGCATTGGCAATGAGATAGGCATGCGTTTAAATATAATGGGATATATTGCCCCAAATAAAAACGCAGTACCGCAGACCAACAGGAATAAGTTATAGTTTTCGATCATGATATTTGCAAGCACCGATAATTTATTTTTAGAATAAAAAGTTATTTATAATGACGGCAAAAACCTTCTGGTTTCGCAAAAAAACGTTATCAGCAGCGTTCTTACGTTGTTTTTTAGTATTTATTTGACGCAAAAAAGCCAGCATCACGCTGGCTCTTTTTAATTAAGGGTAAATAAACTAGCGTTGATTAACGCTCGACTTGGCTCACATCACGTACCGCGCCAGTATCTGCACTGGTTGTCATCGCTGCATAGGCACGTAGAGCTGGAGAGACATGACGCTCGCGACTGGTAGGTTTCCATGCATCGCGACCACGACTGTCCATCTCTTCGCGACGTTCGGCGAGCTCAGCGTCGCTAACGTTCATGTTGATAGTACGGTTGGGAATATCAATGTGGATAGTATCACCTTCATGCACCAACCCAATAGCACCACCTTCAGCTGCTTCAGGACTGGCGTGGCCAATTGACAAGCCTGAAGTCCCACCAGAGAAGCGACCATCAGTGAGTAAGGCGCATTCTTTGCCTAAACCTTTTGATTTTAAATAAGTCGTCGGATAAAGCATCTCTTGCATACCGGGACCGCCTTTAGGACCTTCGAAACGGATAATGACGACATCGCCAGCAACGATATCATCATTAAGTACCGCTTCTACGGCATCATCCTGTGACTCAAACACTCGCGCACGTCCCGTAAAGACTAAGATGCTATCATCGACGCCAGCGGTTTTGACCACACAGCCACGCTCAGCGATATTACCGTAGAGTACGGCTAGACCGCCATCTTTTGAATAGGCATGTTCAGCACTACGGATACAGCCTGACTCACGGTTGACATCGAGATTTGACCATTCTTTATCTTGCGAGAACGCCTCTGTAGTACGTATGCCACCGGGTGCAGCGATATATAACGCCCGCGCCT
>JBBSUA010000418.1:0-2138 GCA_038235315.1 Pseudomonadales bacterium
AGAAATAAAAAACCGCCTACTGATATCAGTAGGCGGTTTTTTTGTGGCTGAACAATGAATTATCTACAGTGAAAGTATCTTAAAAAACGCTACGACGCTGCTGATATATCAATATTACTTTTTATTAACTATATATAGGTTAAGCACGCTTCAAGCGTAGGGCATTCAATACGACTAGCAAAGAACTAAGTGACATCCCAATAGCGGCAAGCCAAGGCGGTACATAGCCAAATACAGCAGGTAATAATACAATACCATTGTAGGCTAGCGCCCAGCGAAAGTTCTGTCTGATAATCCGTTCTGTTTTATCAGCGATACGCTTAGCAGCCGCGATTGCTTCGATTTGTCCGTTTAAGATAATACTGTCGCTGGAGACTTGTGCTAAGTCAGCTGCGCCCGCAATAGAAGTCGATACGTCAGCTGCCGCTAATACTGGTGCATCATTAATACCATCGCCGACCATTAAGACGATAGCACCCTCACCTTGCAACTTTTTAATATGATTGACTTTGTCTATTGGCGACAGACCATTGTATGCCGACTGTATGCCTAGAGATTCGGCCAGCAGGAGTGCTTGAGGACTTGGGTCTCCTGTCAGCATAACTGATTTGATACCCAGTGTTTTGAGCTTATCAAGCATAGGTTGCGCAGTATCACGTACTTTATCATTGAAGTAAAAACAAGCTAATGCTTGCCATACCTGTAATTTATTATTGTTAATAGAAGTAGAAGTCTTTGAAGTTTGGCGACAAGACAATACTACCGCTGAGCTAGCACGATGAGTAACTAAATCTATGGTTAACGCTTCATTTACACCACCGCTCTCATTCGTCTTGTCTAATGCAAAGTCAACATGACCAATCCGGTATAGCACACCATCGGTCATTGCCTCGACACCGCCAGCAGGATAGTGAGTCAACTCTTGAGTTGTAGGCAAGTGCAATTGGTAAGCAGCTGTCAGTAGCGCATGAGCAATCGGATGACGACTACCCACTTCAAGCGCTGCCGCTATCGATAATAGCGTGTCTTTTTTAGCAATTGAGCCTTCTGTATTAGACTCTAGCAGCTCAATATTTAATAAATTAGGCTTACCATAAGTCAATGTGCCTGTCTTATCAAAAGCAACATGCGTAATCTCAGCTAAGGTTTGCAAAGTATGACCACGGGTTGTCAAAAATCCATAACTAGCAAGACGATTGGTCGATACCGTCAGCGCAATAGGCGTTGCCAAAGACAATGCACAGGGACAAGTCGCTACCAATACTGCCACTGTTGCCCAAATCGCTTGGCTAGGATCAACGATATACCAGCCAATAAATACCAGTACCGACAATACTAAGATGCGTGCCACAAACCAGCGTGCCAGCTTATCTGCTTGTTGCGCAAGCTTTGGTTTCTCACTTAACGCACGGTTCATTAACCGATCAATCAAGCCAATTTGACTGTCTTGTGGCAGTGCAGTCACTAGCATTTCAAACGGTTGGCTGTCATTCTGTGCACCGCCTACAATGTAATCGCCTTGAGCTTTCATAATTAAGTCGCCCTCGCCGGTCAATAAGCTTTGAGAGACTGTCGCGGTTTGACTGAGCAAAATACCGTCACTGATAATCTCAGCACCGGCATCGATCATGATGATGTCACCAACTTGCAAGCTTTGTGCGGTGACCATTTTCTTTTGTTCTGTAAGCTCTTTTTCGGCTGAGAACTGATTGGCTTCTGAGAACTGCTGATGACTTCTCTGCTCCCAAGCCATTGCAATACTTGAGGTAACTTTATGAACACTCTTATCTATACCTTGCATAAAGCTTGAGATATTATTTACGGCTACATTATTACTTGACTGCGTTATTTCTTGCAAGATGAGTTCAGCAGCTTCCTTATCTTCAGCAATTTTTTGTACTAAAACAGGTTCAATCACTACCAAATCATTGGCCATAGTAGCGGCTTTTAAACGCGCATTATGCTCAATATAACGTCCTGCCAATAAGAAAAAGATAAACATACTGACTGAGTCGTAGTAGGTCTGCCCATTGCCAGTAATAGTGGCATAAAGACTGGCACAAAACGTAACGATCAACGCCACACTGACCGGTACATCCATATTCACTTGGCGAGCACGAATCGCCGACCATGCTGAG
>JBBSUA010000419.1:0-2110 GCA_038235315.1 Pseudomonadales bacterium
AATTGATGTTTAACCCTTCATATCAATAATAAAAAAGGAGCTCCTATGAGCCATGAAATCAGTATTACCGGACAGATTACTCCTGACCAAGTGCCTATGATTGCCGAAAATGGTTTTAAAACGATTATTAATAATCGCCCTGATGGTGAAGAGGCGAATCAGCCAACCAGTGCTGAGATTGCTGCTGCTGCTGAAAAGGCTGGTCTTGTTTATGAAGAAATCTCTTTTGCAGGCAATGAGCTGAATCAGACGCATGTTGAGGCATTTGCAGACTTCTTTAATCAAGCCGAGCAACCCGTATTAATCTATTGCCGTACGGGTGCGCGCTCAACGGGTATCTATGAAGCCGCGAAGCGCATGGACTTGCTCGACGATTAAGCCATTATCTAATTAAAAACTAATCATGACTGAATGATTTTACGTAGTCATCACAGACACTTATTAACTGCGCCCGTCCAAAATTTGGATGGGCGTTTGCCGTTATGACCATCTCGATTATAACTTCGGGGAGTTTGGGTAAGGTAAACGGTAATGGATTATTATCATCAGTCAACGCAGTCATCTGTCCTAGACTACTTTGAGCTACGACCGTGACGCCTTGTCCTGTCAGCACTAAACTACTTATGGCTCCCAAACTATTAGCGCTACAAGTCACTTGGCCTGCGATATTTATTTGGCTCAACCCTTGTATAGCAGCATGATGAAAATGGCAACTTTCATCAAAAAGTACCAAAGGCAGACTAAGATCGTAATCATACCTTTTCTTTAGACTCACAACGTCACCATCAAACGCCCATGACCCCTTATCTTGTTGCAAAAACTGTCCTGCTTCTCTAGCAGATGAACGTGACACAATAGCAATGTCCAAAGCGCCAGAGCTTATTAGTTCGCGTAGTCGTATTGAATTATGGCAATGTACATGAATAGGCAAATTCGGTACGTGCTTACGAATATATTCAATAACTTTAGGCAGAGTGACTTGTACATAATCATCAGGACAGCCCAGTTGCAAAGGTCTAATAATCTTTTTGCTATCATGCATTTGTCTCAATGCATCATCATGTAAACTAATGATATGCCGCGCATGACCTAGCAAAAACTTGCCATCTTCGGTCAACTCAAGCCTACGTCCTGACTTTATAAATAAGGTCTTATCGGCTTGCTCAGTCAGTTTATGCATCTTTTGACTGACCGCGCTCTGACTGCGATGCACTTGTTTCGCTGCTTGCGTATAACTCCCTGTTTCGACTACCGCAATAAAGCAGCGTAATGCTTCGATATCCACTCACTTACCCCACTGACTAAATTATTAACATTAGCATAATGATTGTTATAGTGGATACCTTCTACTTCTTCGAATTTCTTATAAGTAACATCAGAATTTTGCGCTGGTATCTCATGAGTATCGGCGACATAATATCATTCTATTCTTCGAACATTATGGGACAGCTTCATGAACAAGCCTGTACTTATTATCGGTAATAAAAACTATTCTTCATGGTCACTGAGAGCTTGGTTATTGTTAAAAGCTTTCAATATTGATTTTGACGAACAGTGCATTGAGCTTTTTGAGCCGTCAGCAATGCCGATACTTGAGGCAAATTCGCCAACATATAAAGTGCCCGTTCTGATAGATGTTCAAGATAATGAAAAAGTGAAAGTTTGGGATACGTTAGCCATTGCTATTTATGCTAACGACTATCTAACAAAGACTGATATTTGGTCAGGTAAAGATAAATCCGAAATTAAAAGCGTAGCTTTATCACTAAGAGCTGATAGGGCGTACTGCCAAAGTATCGTTGCAGAGATGCATTCAGGTCTAATGGGAATACGTGCTGAGATGCCCATGAACATAAGAGCAACCGCACGTATTGAACCCAGTACCGCTTGCTTAAGAGATATCGCACGTATTGAGTGTATCTTTGCAGAGTGTCTAGCAAAAAGATCAACAGACAGTTATCTATTTGGGAAATTTACCATTGCCGATGCATTTTTTGCACCAGTCGTTTTACGGCTACAGACATATGCACAAGCGTCAGGAATAGATTTGCAGCCAATAACGAAGCAGTATTGTAAGACCATGCTGAATAATGTACATATGCAAGATTTG
>JBBSUA010000420.1:0-2095 GCA_038235315.1 Pseudomonadales bacterium
ATCGTAAATTTATGCCTTACAAAGGCAGTTCAACATATAGTCAGCCATTAATAAATGAGAGTCGTCTGTAATAACGCAAGAGACGTATAAATTTTTCTTGCTTGCTGTGTCTACGCTGACAGAGGCTGCAAAAAATATATACTTCTCTTGCTGTATCGTTTTTATATTGGACTGACTATATGAACTGGCATGACCCTTGCACCTTTTTACTTGCACCTTTTTAATAGTTACTTGTAATACATAAACTCACTCTTTATCTTTAAATTAAACTGTCGGAGTAATTGAGTATGACACGCGAAGAATTAACAGAAGCTATCATTTTGGCTAAAAAGGACAAGGGTCTTAGCTGGGAAGATATTGCCGCGCATCTAGAAATGGGAGTGGTTTGGGTCACGTCAGCTTGTTTTGGCAATAATAGTATGCCAGAAGCGCCTGCTACTAAATTATGCGCATTGCTAGCGCTTCCAGACCAAGCAAAGACTACTTTAATGGAATATCCAACAAAAAGTTGGGGGCGTGATGTCCCTCAAGATCCCCTTATCTATAGACTGTATGAAGCCGTTGGCATCTACGGCACCAGCATTAAAGAAGTTGTCCAAGAAAAGTTCGGAGATGGCATTATGAGTGCCATTGATTTTTCTATTGATATTGATAAAGAAGAAAATCCTAATGGCGATAGAGTAATCATCGTACTCAATGGCAAATTTTTACCCTATAAAACGTGGTAATTTAATCTGACATATAATTAGGCTACCAATATTCACTTAAAACCATGATAACTACCACCATTAACAAAGCAATGCTTACGCCTTGCCAAAACCGCACTGGATCACGATCGATCCATGCGGTTTTTTGATTAGGTTTAAAGTCTGAGCTTGGGCTATTGAGCTCGTACATAAATTCAGAAACTTCTTTATAGCGACGTTTTGGATCAATATCTAGTGCTTTATTTATAGCATATACTGACCACTCTGGTATACGTATGCCCAGCTCTAGCAACGATCTAATTTTGAGTTGATGTTGCGCTTTTTTACTATGGGCACTTGATAACTTCAAGCCATACGGCAGTTGACCACTTAGAATCTGATACGTTAATACCCCTAGCGAAAAAACATCACTTCCTGCCGTACCTGCGGCGCCTAATAAATATTCGGGTGCCGTATACTGCAAACTTCCCGGTACTGTATTGTCAGTATTAACACCTTCTAAACCTGCAATGTTAACTTCACCAAAATCGATAATAGTAACCGTCCCCTTATCATCTATTAAGATATTCTCCGGTCTTAGATCACGATGAATAATCTCGGCGCGGTGCATGACCTGTAGTCCAGTTGCAATTTGCTGGATGATAGATCGTACTTGATTGAGGTTCGGTTTTGGATGCTCTGCCATCCACTGTGCTAAGCTCTGACCTTCAATATAGTTGCTTAGAGTGTATAGCTTTGAGCGCGGTGTTTTTAGATTCGGTGCTGTCATTAAATGAGTGTTGTTTAGGCGGCGGGCTACCCACTCTTCCATGAGCATACTCTCAATGTGATTATTATCCTGACTTTTTTCAGCGGAAGGAGTTTTTAAGACATAGAAATTTTCACTCTGATCTGTTACCAAGTAGGTATGGCTACGCGGCGTTTTTCCTAATGGTCTAACAACACATAATCCATCAATTACTGCCCCTTTATCGAGTGAAGTTATATGAGTAAGGTTTTTATTATGCTCATAAAATTCACTTTTATCTGCTACTGGTAAATCATTAATGCTTATAACTAGAGCACTGGTATCATCTACAGAGCCTTTCGTGACCGCCAATTCGCACAAGGCTTGAGCACAGGTAGCGTTCGGCAGTTTTTCTAATATTTGAATAATATCGCTATCATTTAAATATTCATGAACACCGTCACTTAGTAAGAAATAAGTAGCGTCTAACTGTGCTTCAATGCTCAGATAATCCAGACGAATGTGATTATCTAATCCTAATGCGGCACTTAAATAAGTACGTTCATCATCATAAACTTGACGATGATCCTGAGTGAGTATAGTGATAGCACCATCATGTAGCATAACGACACGAACATCACCTGAATGAAACATGTGAATG
>JBBSUA010000421.1:0-2069 GCA_038235315.1 Pseudomonadales bacterium
ATGGTAACGACTGTCGCTTACTTGATTAGTGTTACAAGTGTTTCCGTGCCGTCTTATATGTCTAATAACCTATGTCTGTTGCTGCATAAACGTCATAGGATAAATGTCACCAGTGTTAGTGGTATATAGTATTCTTGTTTAATGTCTAAAGCCGAGTCTCAACTTTATAAGACGATAAAAATTTTTATAAAATATGAGCGCTGTAAAGTTATGAGCCGCGATATGTGCCGTAGCCGTGTGCACTAAGCAGTAGCGGTACATGATAGTGACCGTTATCTTGTATCATAAAATCGATGACCACTTGTGGATAAAATACAGTCAGTTTTTGCGCATCAAAATAAGATTGGGTATCAAAAGTCAGCGTATAACGCCCAACATCTAAATGATACTCAGCAATGTCAATCGATGGATCAAACGCCCAACTGTCTGGGGTCACGCGACCATCAGCGTTGGTGACACCATTTGCCAATAATGAAGGCTCGCCACTGGCGCTAACGCGATGTAGCGTCACTGCGATATTAGCGGCAGGCTTGCCAAGATGGGTGTCTAAAATATGTGATGAAAGAGTACCTGACATAATAATTCCTTTTATATATGAGATAAATAAAATAAGGTTTAAGCGTCGCCTAATAGCTTCTGGATACGCAGGCGAGTGATTTTGTTTTGCTCAGTTGCGGCATTGGCAAGCTCAGCATCGCGATCATTCGGCAGACGAGCAAGTAACAAATCAAGCATTTGCTGTGCGCTCTTACCCGTAGCAAAAACAATAAAGATAAAGCCAAATTTATCGAGGTAGTCTTGATTACCTTGCGCTAGATTCTCTAACACGGCATCTTCGGCATCGTTGGCACCTGATTGTTCATGCGCGGCGCTGTCTTGAGTATTGCGATATTTCTCTTTAAGCGAAGCCACATTACCGATTTGTGGATGACCGTCAAAGGCCTCAATCAAATTGACTTCATTTTGTTGCGCGTCATCCCAAGCATCATCGCTAGCCGCGAGCATAGTGTCGATATTCGCAAATGGACGCGCCCCTGCAAGATGCTGCGCCCAATGAGTGCTAGTACAACAAGTCAGCAGTTTTGTGATAGCATCTTGATTAGATAGCTCGTTGAATTGATTTAGGGTTAAGCTCATGAGGACATCCTTTTCTTTTAATTTATACGTCTAATAGTCATATCAGGTCATGTTCATTTAATTGAGCAAATCTTATGTTAAAGAGATACTATTTAAACGATAATTGGTTTATATTGTCTATTTTGCTAAAACCTGACCATATGGTCAACTATATTATACGAAAAAATTCAGTTTGTCGCGCTTAGTTCTATAAAAAATGGTTTTTTATGACTATTATTGCTTGGAATAGAGTGTGTTTATTATCAATAACGCCTAATGGCATAAGTTATCACTGTTATGACCCAAAATAATCAGAAGACTAATCCCTGTGAATCCCAGACTTCTAGCCCTCGAAGTCAGCAAAATATCCGTGCTCACAATCAAATGCTTATATTGGATGCTGCTGAAGAAGAGTTCGTACTGCAAAGCTATCGTGGAGCGACTATGCAAGGTATCGCTGATCGAGCGGGATTACCAAAAGCAAATATTCATTATTACTTTAAGAATAAGAAAAATCTATATAAAGCGGTACTACGGTCTATTATTGAAGAGTGGAATGATGGCTTAGTCACGATGACCGTCGATAGCGATCCTAAAACCGTTATCGAAAAATTCGTACGTACTAAGCTGCACCAAGCCTTTGCTCATCCTAATCGTCATAAGCTGTTTGCAGTAGAGGTAATCGGCGGAGCACCGCATTTGCATGACTTTATGTCAACCACCATGAAGGCATGGGCGCTTGATAAAGTACAAGTTATGAGAATATGGCATGAGCAAGGCAAGATTGGCGTTGCTGATCCATTACAGTTATTGATACTTATTTGGGCCACGACCCAGCGTTATGCTGAGTTTGAGACAGAAATTGTAGGTCTAATGGAAAAAGAGGCTTACGACAACCAAGATGAAGCGCGTGCCGCTGATTTTTTAGTGCCATTTATCTTACGTGGTTGTGG
>JBBSUA010000422.1:0-2068 GCA_038235315.1 Pseudomonadales bacterium
ACTCAAAACAGACTGCTATGATGGAACCACTTAAATCAGGGTGTGTTTGATGATTTATAAATAGATATTGCTGATGCTAACGTTGCCCAATACTGCGCGACAAATCTTGCTAAAGCACTGGTCTTATGCAAGTCAGTCTATTCTCAAAATGAGGACACGCCTTAATCAATCCATAAAAAATAAGCTTCCATTCGGCTATTATTCTTCTGAATAAAACATACTTTTTCCGCTTGAGTGCGTGGCAGATGTTTGTCATCGGCACCGCAATCCTTTGAGCGCTCAATTATCCAATTGAGTTGTTCGTCTTTGAGTGCGTCTGCATTATCTTGTCCATATATTCTCTTAACTTCTTTGCGAGTTCCTTGGTAATTGATATTTAATGCTTTATTAGCCTTGTCGTAGAGGCTATCAATCAGACCAGCTCGTGATACTAGTGGTAGATAAGTTGAGCTTTCTTGATAGGGAAGCGTTTGACTGTCATCCGTCCAGTTACTGGTTATCCATATCTCATGACTTGCCGTATTTATAAATCCGTTGATATCTTCACCATCGAAGCTATAGCCTTGAAAACCGCAAGATGTCACGCCATCCTTGCATAAGCTGTGCTTAGTTCTAGCAGGATAAAGCTTTATCGTATAAGGCGATATATTCAGCCCTTTTTCTGCTGGTGCCGCAAAAGCCATACGTGCCAAATCTGGTGCAACCAATAGCATGTCATCACAACTGACGTAGCCTTCTGGGCAGCCATCATATAGGTTTAAGCGTTGACCTTGTATATCTAACCCCATAATAAAATTACTTTGTAAGGGCGCAGCAGCCATACTTAGTTGTGGCAGTAGCAATAAAGGTAATATGAACGGCAATAATAAGCGCTTGAGTTTAAGGGCTTTCAATGGATTGTAGAGTTGGATATTTCGGCTAGGCATATTAATTTTCCATTACGTATCATTATTTGGTTCAGACTTTGCGATGATAGCTACAGTTTTTGCTGCTTTTTAAACCAGCGTGGTAGGCGTGTGGTAGAACCGTTTAATAGCGCATTACATAGAGCGGCAAGCAAAATTAATACTACCCCTAGATATTGAATCCAACCTAATGATTGATTTAATAAAATGATAGCAAGCGTTATAGCTGTCAATGGCTCAAAGATAGTAAATACTGAAGCGCGAGCGGCGGGTAGTTTTTCTAAGGCTTTCATGTATAGGCTAAAAGGTATTACCGTTCCGATAAGAGACAATCCTAAGACGTAGCCCCATGTCAGTAAAGGTAGCTCTAACAGTTTCTGATAAGTCTTATAGGTTTCAGGCAAAAACAATAGAACGCTTGCGCTAATGGTAACCGAGGTAAAAAATACTAAGGGTGCGGGATGAGCAGAGTGCATCGCGCGCTTGCCAAGTACGCCGTATAACGAATAACACAGTCCTGATAATAGCCCTAATACAATTCCCCAGTTAACCTGTGCCTGCTCTCCTAGCATGGTTAAGCCGACACCCAGTACAGCCATCAGTGCTAACAATGCCGACTGGCGCGTTATCGATTCATCCAGCAACAATGCTGAGAACAATAAGCTGAATACTGGTGCGGTATAAAGTAGCGCGACAGCAGCGCCAGCGCCAACGTAGGCAACGGCAAAAAAGTAGCACACTGACATAAACAGTACACCAATGAGAGACTGTACAGCCAAATCGAACCATTGCCTTGAACGCAGCTTAATGAGATATGGCCATAATTTGGGCAACATAACTAGGATAATAAAAGCGGCGGTCACAATGCGTAAGATTGTAATCTGCCAGCCAGTAAATCCTATTCGATTGAGATAAGTAGAAAAAATACCCAAAGTCCCCCAGCATATCGCCGCCGTAATAATCTGAATGATACCTATCCATGATTGTTGCGCTGACGTCAGGTTATTTTTATCTATCATAGCGCTCTCTTTTCAATGGCGTCACTGCTCGTATGCAGAGTTACACCTAGCGGGGACAATCAAGTTTGTGTTCTGGAGAGCCTATCTTGAAACATGTGGTTCCCTTTTGTTGCGTCAGGTGGAGCTCATCAGCGGCGGCGGTCC
>JBBSUA010000423.1:0-2064 GCA_038235315.1 Pseudomonadales bacterium
AATTAGAACAAACCCCTCACTATTTATTCTGTGATACCAGTCTTTTTGAGTTGATGATTTATGGCAACTGGTATTATGGTAATTGTCCTAAAGCGCTTACCAAAGCAGCGCTAGCCCATCACTATGATTTGATACTGTTGACCGACGTTGATATTCCGTGGGTTGCTGATGATCTACGCGACAGCCCGTATGATCGTAAAGCAATACGCACTCGTTTTGAGAACGAGTTGAATTACTATAATAAGCGTTTTCAACAAATTGGTGGAAGTAGAGATGATAGGGTTCGGCGGGTAACTAAATGGCTTGACGATATCGATAGTCATAAATAAAACATACAGACAAACCTGAACAGACAGTAAACAATACAAAATTCAATAGCCAAATATACCACTATCTATTTTAGTACTAAGGTGTGCTTATGAAACCGTTTTACAGATTGCCAACTGCTCTATTATCACTTACCTTCTTCGCTGGCATTGTTTCTTGTCAAGCCAGCTCAACGTCTCAATTTTCATCGCAAACTTCTAATCCTTATGTCAGCAATTCGGTTAGTGTTAGTAACGCAGCGCTTACTATAGCCCCTTGGAGCAAACCTGCTATTAATAATAGCAAGACAGATGCCGTCTATCATCAACAATGGATGAAAGCGGAAAGCAAATCACTCTGTCCCATTATAGCGTTACCAAAGCAAGCTTCATCACATCTCAAGGAACACCGCGTGCGCCGTGCTGAGTTTGCTAGTGGCTGGGGTGTGGCTTATGACTTGCCGGATATACGTAGCGCCTATGGTGTTGCTAATGCGGGTACTATAAATCCTAATGACATTAATTATAATTGGCCTTATAACATCACTTATCAAGATGGCAGTATGGTAGGTTATGGCCATGAAGGCGGCAATCCTACAGCCAAATGGTTGGCATATATCGTCATACCACAGAATAACTGCTTTTATAATATTTGGAGTGCCCAAGACAAAGCACATTTAGAGCAGATGATCTCAGATTTACGTATGGTCAGGCCATAATTCATCTACAATGCTGCACTTAGAAAAGCGAAATTTTCATAACATTTATAATTGCTTAGGCTATTCATTTTTGTAATGGATAGCCTACTTATAGCTAGTCGCACTACACTCATTCAATTCTGATAACCGCAAATGGGTAAGTTAAGCATACGCTACACTTTACTATTGTAGTTTGAACCCTCAAAAACTTTTAGAGATGTACATGCTAAAAAAAACCGAGCATTACTTAGAAAAAACCATTTTTAATAGCCGCTGGATACTCACTCCTTTCTACTTAGGTTTGGTCTTAGGAATTGTTTTACTATTTATAAAATTCGTTCAAAAGCTGTGGTATATGGTCGGTGACGTGATTACAGCTTCTGTATCAGACGTCATCGTTGACATACTGGTACTGGTCGATATTTCACTGGTAGCCAGTTTATTATTGATCATCATATTCAGTGGTTATGAGATTTTTGTCTCAAAGATTGATATCGGTGATCATCATGATCGCCCTGACTGGATGGGGAAAGTTGATTTTTCTGGTCTTAAGCTCAAAGTCATTGGGGCTATCGTCGCCATTTCTGCGATTGACCTGCTAAAGTCATTTATGGATATCTCTAGTGAGATGACTGACTTAGATGCTGATAAGCTCATGTGGAAAGTCATTATTCATATGACATTTGTATTTTCAGGCTTATTATTTGCCATTATGGATAAAGTGGTTGGCGATACTAAAAAACATTAAGTGTCATTATTTTATCTAACTGTTGTCTGCAAGGATTATTTTTGAAAGTCACTGTTTATACCATTATTGCTTTAGTAGCATTTGCTGCCAACTCCCTTTTTTGTAGAATGGCTCTGGCAGGAGGCTATATCGATGCGTGGAATTTTACTGTTATCCGTTTATTGAGTGCAGCGTTATGTCTTGGCATTGTTATGGCAATTTATACGAGTCGTTTAAAACGTTATAATACGCCTCTTGATCATAAAGCTAATACTGCTATTTTGGCAGATAAAGGCAGTTGGGTAAGTAGCAAAAGCTTACTGATTTATGAGCT
>JBBSUA010000424.1:0-2059 GCA_038235315.1 Pseudomonadales bacterium
TATCGTCGTGATAACTGTGATAAAGTATTTGTTATGCGTTATAAGTCGGTGGATGTTAGTTTTTGCCAGATTGCGAGTGGGCAGTTAGAGATAGTATCAATCGACAGCTATTGATTGAATGCTATCAACTACAAAGCGGTTTAGAATAGAAGCTTGCCATTTAATAATACATCATAGAAGAAGAAAAATATGTCTGCTCCGAAGTACTCAATAGTCGTTGATTTGCGTTGGTGTCTTGATGAGCTACTAGCCGATAAGGTCATTGATCAGCGTAGCTATAATTTGGTACTGACCAGTCGCCGTGATAAAGCGCAGCATCCGCTAATCACTATCGGTGATTTTGGGTTACCCAATGGTTACGATCCTGAACAAAAACTGACGTTATCGTGGCTGAATCAATGGCTCGCAGCCAAAGCGAATATGCCACTAGTACGCATTGACCCTCTAAAAATTGATGTGCCTGCCGTCACCCAGTTGATGTCATTTGAATATACCCGTACACAGCATATTTTACCAGTTGCAGTGACTATAGATGAAGTGGTCATTGGGACTGATCAGCCGTTTTATACCGATTGGCATCTAAATATTGAAAAGATCATTAAGTCCAAATCGTATCGTACGGTTTATATTAATCCTGAGCAGATCAAGCGATATAGACAAGAGTTTTATCAAGTAACCCAAGCGATAGCGGGGGCTAATACTGCTCACAAACGAGCGGTTGCTGATGTGACTAACGTTGAGGCGTTATTGCAACTTGGCGATAATACTAATCCAGATGCCAACGATCAGCACATCGTCAAAGTAGTCGATTGGTTATTACAGTACGCTTTTGAGCAGCGCGCTAGTGATATTCATTTGGAGCCACGCCGCGAGACGGGTAAGGTTCGATTTCGTATTGATGGGGTGTTGCATACTGTTTATGAGATGCCGTTAGCTATTATGGTCGCGGTCACGGCACGTATTAAAATCTTAGGACGATTAAATGTTGCAGAAAAACGCAAACCGCAAGATGGTCGTTTAAAGACACGCACTCATAATGGTATTGAAACCGAGCTGCGGCTATCGACGCTCCCGACAGCCTTTGGTGAAAAGCTAGTCATGCGGGTGTTTGACCCTGAAGTGTTGGTGCGTACGTTCGCTCAGCTTGGACTATCTGGCAAGCAGCTTGAGACTTGGCAGGAGCTGACCGCGCATCCTAACGGTATTATTTTGGTCACAGGACCGACAGGATCAGGGAAGACGACTACACTGTATAGTACGCTTAAGCAGCTAGCGACTGAGCAAGTGAACGTCTGTACGATTGAAGATCCAATTGAGATGATTGAGCCTGATTTTAATCAAATGCAAATCAACACGGGCATTGACTTACACTTCGCTGATGGTATTCGCTCATTGATGCGTCAAGATCCTGATATTATTATGGTGGGCGAGATTCGTGATTCTGAAACGGCGAATATGGCGGTGCAAGCGTCATTAACTGGACATTTGGTATTATCAACCTTGCATACCAATGACGCGCCAAGCTCATTGACTCGTCTGCATGATTTAGGCGTACAGCCATTTTTGACTTCAGCAACCATCTTGGGCGTGATGGCACAGCGGCTACTGCGTACGCTGTGTCCGCATTGCAAGCAGGCATTGAGTGTAACGTCAGACAGCGAGATTGCGATTCAGTGGCAAGAGCTGGTACAACCGTGGCGCGCGCCATTACCAGCACAGATATATACCGCGCAGGGCTGTGAGCAGTGTCGCCATACGGGTTATCAAGGACGTATTGGTCTATATGAGATTATGCCATTAACCAACGAGCTCAAGAAGCTAGTTGCTGCTGATGCAAACTTGGATGTGTTAAAACAGCAAGCTTACCGTGAAGGGGTGCAACCACTACGCTTGTCAGGTGCGAAGCGTATTAGTGAAGGTGTTACAACGATAGAAGAGGTCATGCGAGTAGTGCCCTTGCATTGATTGTTTCATGGCTGTATTTTTTATATTGACCTGACTATAAGACAACTATAATTCAAAAAATTAACACGAGAGTATTTATGTTTACTGATAGCCA
>JBBSUA010000425.1:0-2059 GCA_038235315.1 Pseudomonadales bacterium
ATTTTTATATTTATTTATAGAATAATAAATATATTTCTATAAATTTAAATTTATTTTTAATCAAATAGTCATTGTTTATTTTTTACTTTATTAATATCAGATGTTATTTTATAAAACTACTAAAAACTTCGATTAACAAAGCTACTGCAATTAAAATAAAGATAACGCCGCAACCTCGATTAAGCCAAGCTAAGCGCTGACCGACATCGAGCCAGCCTGCCAGTTGCTTACCACCGACCGTATAGATGATTTGCCATAGAGTCTCACTGACAAATAATCCTACCGTCAGCAAAACATACTGTGGCCATAATGGGGCGCTAAAATTGATAAATTTGGGGAAAAAGGCAGCGAAGAATAAAATGGCTTTAGGATTCGATAACGATACCCAGACACCTATACGAAATAAGGCCGCATTGCTAGGACCGTCTTCTACCGCAGCGCTAGATAATGAGCGGGGTTTGGTTTGGTAATGAGCAGTATGTGCGATTTCAGACTCATCGGGATAGTCAGCAGCGACCTCTGCACTCATCTCGCGAGCATCAGCCATCAAGCTACTATTACCAGTATCTCGCCATGAGCTGATACCCAAATAGATCAAATAAACCGCACCAACTGTTTTAATCACTTCTAATAGCCATGGGGATTGACGACTAATAACGTCTAGTCCAAGTAACGTCGATAGTAGCAAAATAAACAATCCAAGACTAAGACCAGCCAACGTCCACATAGTACGTTTAAAACCATAATTCATACCGTATTGAAACGCCAGTAACATATTAGGCCCTGGGGTTGCTGATATAAGAAACGTACTTGCAAAAAATACCGCAAACAGATTCCAAGACATTGACTAACCTCTACTTTTTTATTTAAAAATATAGCTCAAACACTTAGTTTTAAGCGTACTGTAGCGCTAAAAAAATAAACACCGCCATTAAGACGGTGTATTCTATATCTAACCAAACTAACTCTGCCTAGCGTTTGTCTTAGCAGTATCTACATTAGTACTAGCTATTTTAACAGCAGCTTGTCAATAGGCGCGCTAAAAAGCTATCACAGCGCTCAATCTCACTTAACTCGACATACTCATCGGCTTTATGAGCCTGCTCAATGCTACCTGGACCACAGATAATCGTTGGGATACCTGAATTGGTAAATTGTCCTCCTTCAGTTGCATAAGCAACTTTATGGCGTTTACCGTCTTCGACAAGCGCCGCTATCAACTCTTGCAGCTCGGCACTATCATCATCTGTCATTGCTGGTACGCTTTCTTCTTGCATCAGCTCAATGCCAGTCTCTGGTGCACGCGTTTGCATTTGTGCACTCAGCTCTGCCACTTTCGCTTGGATAGGCGCTAAGATATCGTCTTGCGTCATATGCGGTAGATTACGATAGTCAAAGGTAAATTCGCATAAATTCGGCACAATATTGGTTGCTGTACCACCTTGAATAGTACCTACTGACAATGTTGAATAAGGCACATCAAATAGCAGGTCGCTGTCTTCACGATGACTTAGGTGCTCAGCTAAACTGTCAACAAAACCAATTAAGCGACTGGCATAACTAATCGCATTCACGCCTTGCATGGTCAATGACGAATGCGCAGATTTACCATGGACACGGCAGCGATAAACGGCGATACCTTTATGTGCTACCACCATCGTCATATTGGTCGGCTCGCCCACGATACAATAATCAGGCTTAATACCACGCGTTGCCAAATCTGCCAAAATTAATGGCGCTCCCAAACAGCCCACTTCTTCATCAAATGATAACGCTAAATGAATAGGTCGTTGTAGCTCGCCATTCTTGGATAATTCTGTGGCACGAGGCAACATAGTTAATGCACAAGCGATGAAACCTTTCATATCACAGGCTCCGCGTCCATATAACCGCGAACCGCGAACCGTAGCTACAAATGGATTAGACGTCCAATCTTGACCGTCAACGGGCACCACATCAGTATGTCCTGAGAGGACTAGCCCACCGTTCACCACGTCACCGTCTTTACCTGCTGGTACCGTGACAAACAAATTGGCTTTGTTTTTTGCCTCGTTAAAGG
>JBBSUA010000426.1:0-2051 GCA_038235315.1 Pseudomonadales bacterium
AACCGCAATGGAGACAATTTATGTCGAATAAACTACTGGATCTTATTAAATCTTCTAACGCCAAATGGGTTGATTTTCGTTTTACTGATACCCGCGGTAAAGAACAACATATGAGCTTCCCAGCCCACAGCATTGATGAAGAATCAATGGAAGATGGCAAAATGTTTGATGGTTCATCCATCGCTGGCTGGAAAGGTATTGAAGCGTCTGATATGATCTTGCGCCCTGATCCAGAATCTGCTTTTCTTGACCCGTTCTTCGATGCGGTAACGGTTGTGGTGACTTGTGATATTATCGAGCCATCAACTTTACAAGGCTATGATCGTGATCCGCGCTCTATCGCTCGTCGTGCTGAAGAATACCTAAAGTCTACTGGTATCGGTGATACGGCTTATTTCGGTCCTGAGCCTGAATTCTTTATCTTTGACGAAGTAAAATGGAAGATTGAGATGTCAGGGGTGAGCCATGAGATTGTTGCGGAAGAAGCGGCATGGTCTACCAATAAAGATTATGAGTGGGGCAATATGGGTCACCGTCCGCGCGTTAAAGGCGGTTATGTACCTGTGCCACCAATCGATAGCTCACATGATATGCGCGCCGTTATGTGCGAGCGTATTGAAGACATTATCGGTGAGGGATGTGTTGAAGTTCATCATCATGAAGTCGCGCCTTGTCAGTCAGAGATTGGCGTTGCGTTCAATACTTTGGTCAAAAAAGCGGACGAAGTACAGCAGCTAAAGTATGTCGTCCATAATGTCGCCCATCAATTTGGCAAAACAGCTACCTTTATGCCGAAGCCTATTGTTGGCGATAATGGTTCAGGTATGCATGTACATATGTCGATCTCAAAAGATGGCGTTAACACCTTTGCTGGTGATGAGTATGCAGGTCTTTCTGAGTCTGCGTTATATTTCGTCGGTGGCATTATCAAGCATGCACGTGCGTTGAATGCGATCACCAACCCTTCAACCAACAGCTACAAGCGTTTAGTACCGCATTATGAAGCGCCTATCAAATTGGCTTACTCTGCTTCTAACCGTTCGGCATCTATTCGTATTCCACACGTTAGTAGCCCAAAAGCGGTACGTATTGAAGCCCGATTTCCAGATCCAGCAGCTAACCCGTACTTGACCTTTGCGGCACTATTGATGGCTGGTCTTGACGGTATCCAGAATAAAATGCATCCAGGCGAAGCGGCGGACAAAAACTTATATGACTTGCCGCCAGAGGAAGAAGCGCTTATCCCAACGGTTGCTGAGAGCTTAGAAGTAGCACTGCAAGCATTAAGAGACGATCATGAGTTCTTATTAAAAGGCGATGTGTTCACCAAAGATTCGCTAGAAGCCTTTATCGCGCTAAAAGAAGAGGAAGTACAGCGCGTCAACGTCACTGTGCATCCAGTAGAGTTTGATCTTTATTACAGCTGCTAGTTAGTAGTTAATTTTTCAAAGCTTTTTTAATAAAAAAACCAACTGAGGTAATCTTGGCTGGTTTTTTTGTGTCTAATCAAATATTTGCATCAGTACATTGATTTCACAGCCACTACTGTTTTTATCATAAAAAACCCGCATAATAATAAATACACTATATTTTAATCAAATGCACTTATTAGGTTGACTGACTATGACTTTATCCTCTACACAGACGCCATATAAAGGGAATACGGGAACGCTATTGCTGGCAGGTTTGATAGTTAGCGCAGCTAGTCTCTATGCGCCTATTCTAAACGCGGCACCAATCTACAAAGTCGTTGACGAAAATACAGGTCAAGTGACGTTTACGGATCGCCCGCAGAACTACGAGCAGCAAGCGAATAAACAAGTCAGTCAAACCTCGGTCACTACGGGTAATAGTAGTGATAGCTCAACCAGTTCTCGTTCAGGAGACACTGGCCTAAACAGCAACGCTACCACTGAAGCTACCAATAATGCCCAAACGACATCTGTGCCAGTAACGCCCGTCAAAGCGGTACAAGTAAATTATCAGTTAACTATAATTGAGCCAAGTGAGGAGCGCGCGTATCGTCGTCCTGCACAAAACATTATCGTGAA
>JBBSUA010000427.1:0-2049 GCA_038235315.1 Pseudomonadales bacterium
CACGACAATCATGTTTAGCTACTCTTTTTTAAATTATTTGCGAGCGCTTTCATCAGCTATTTATTACCTTTTTTAGTTAAGATTCATTTAGATTGTCGGCTGTATACTCAGCTAGCTCTTCCATAATTTTTGCCATCAAATCCGTACCACTAAATTTGGGAGATTTTAATCAAGCAGCCTGATGATAGAAATTAAACCACATCTGTCTTCGCATTTTATAGCCTAAACTCTTCTGAACCCTAGCTTGATTGCAATCTATTTCAATATATTTAGTAATATTGTTGGTAGCGTCCCGTCTTGCTATATCGTTTTTACATAAAATTGATTATAACTATTAATTAATTGATTCTTGCTTAACTGGATCAGCGCTACTAATAGTAATTCCGGTAAAGCCAAACAACAAGGTCAGCAGTAACGACAGATAACAGAAGAATGCATAAGGCAGATAATCGAGCACTGGCACGCCCAAAGCTTGACTGATAAACACACCGCACACACTCCAAGGCACCAATGGATTGATTACCGTACCCGCATCTTCAATAGTGCGAGATAGGTTTTTGGGGTGTAAATTCAAGCGCTCAAAGGTGGGACGGAATGCTGTGCCTGATAGCAGGATGCTTAGATACTGCTCGCCGATCAGCACGTTAATGCTTAGCGCTGACATGGCAGCGACAAAGATTGCCCGCCCAGAAGTGGTTAACGACTCTCTTATTCCTGAGAGCAACGCAGGTAAGATACCTAACGCTCTAAGCAGTCCACCGAGGCTTAATGCCAATATCACAATAGCTTGAGTAAAGAACATGCTTTGCATACCACCACGAGATATCAGACCACCAACTTCGCCTAGATCTAAGTTTTCAGCTGGCTGATAACCTGCAAAGAAGTAGCCACCCAATTGCTCAATGCTTGGCGTGCTATGCAGATAAGTGACTACCAAGGCCGTGACGATGGTACAAATAATAGTGTAAACCGCATTGACCCGAAACACGGCTAAACCCACCAATACCACAAACGGCAATACCGCATAACTGTGTACTAAGCCACTGTCAATAAGCTGTGCTTGCAAAGCGGTCACTTGACCTAAATCAGCATTGACCGTATTCCCAGAAAAGAACCAAAACAGTATTACTGTCAGTATCCACGCCGGTACCGTGGTGTACATCATATTGCGGATATGCTCGAACAAGTCGATACCTACGACCGATGAGGCGATAGTACAAGTATCAGATAAAGGGGACATCTTATCACCGAAAAACGCGCCCGATACTACGGCACCAGCAGCGATAGCAACATTGGCATCAAAGGCATTACTCATGCCAATAAAGGCCACGCCTAAAGTTGCTGCGGTAGTCAAACTACTACCCAAGGCAATACCAATAATAGAAGTGAGTATAAAGGCAGAGATATAATAATACTGCGGTGATATTAACTCAAAACCAAAGTACATGAGTGTCGGTATAGCACCAGACATCATTAAAGCAGCAACCATCAAGCCGATAAAGAAAAATAAATATATCGCACTGATGCCCAACATCACACCAGAGGCCATTTGCAATTGCATGTCGTTAAAGGTAAGACCTTTAAAAATACCAATAGCCAGTAGCACGCAGATAGCGAGTACTAAAGAGATATGAGGCACCCAACCAAAGCCAATCATGGTCACTCCCATGATGGCGATAATGATGGCAGAGATGATAAATGCCAATTTAGGTGAAAACTGAGTAAGTATTTTTGGAGGCATAACACATCCTTATGTTGCCAATTTAATTTGGATTTTTAACGTTTTATTCAAATACTGCCATTCAGGAAATATAATTAATATGGGCCCTAAATTATAGGACCCATATTTTGTAACTTGAGCGTTAGATTTACTTATTGAGCAATTTATCTGTCTTTGCTGCCATAATAAAGTCATTGCTATGTAAGCCTTTGATACTATGCGACCACCAAGTAACTGTAACCTTACCCCACTCCACCAACATTCCCGGATGATGACCTTCGTCTTCAGCAAGGTCTCCGAGTTGGTTGGCAAATGCCATAGCCTTAACG
>JBBSUA010000428.1:0-2034 GCA_038235315.1 Pseudomonadales bacterium
ACCATGGTCTAAAGCTAGTGTACGCGTGAGATTGCTAACCCCTGCTTTAGCCGCATTGTAAGCCGCCATATTCCAATCGCCACCAATGCCTGACAGTGATGACACATTAATTATATTACCTTTGGTCATAATTAAATAAGGCATAGCAGCCTGACAGACATAGAAAGTACCATTTAAATTCACATCAATCGCTGATTTCCAATCCTCAGCAGACAGCTCAGTAATTTTACCTTGAACGGCTTTACCCGCATTATTTACCAAAACATCAATTGTCTCAAACTTTTCTATGATTGTCTTAATCATTTGCTGTACTTGGCTCTGTACGCTAATATCGCAAACGACGGTCAAATAGTTATCGGTGTGAATCCACGTGCGATCGTGCGGAAACTCTTTAGCAGTGTCTTCCAAAGTTTTGGCGGTTCGTCCTACTAATATCACGTTAGCGCCTTCATGAGCAAAACGAATGGCAGTAGCACGACCTATCCCTGAACCTGCACCAGTAACAATGACTGTTTTTTCTTTAAAGCGTTTCATGATGTTAAATCCTTGTTATCATAATAAATATTTTTATAAAAAGTAGCGTTATAAACGTCTAAATAGCGAGACGTCATAATAACGACATAACGATCTAATCATAACAAGTCATTACGCTGAAAGCGATATCAAAAATGTGTGTCATAAACTGATATCTGAGTTTACACTCGATATTCTAATTTACCTGATAGTAAGAGGCGAGTACTTTGCACATATTGACGCCCACAAGCTCCGAGCTCACTCAAGTTGCAGATGAATTAGCCTGCTTTTTGCAAGCATCTACGGCAGATATTGAGCTTCCTGTTATCCATAATATGGACAATCAGTACAAGGTTCGGCAATACCATTATGCGCTACCATTAGGTAACCTATACCTACTCAATATCGTTCTTTATTTACCAAGCACAATCAATCAAGCTGATATTGAAACAGCACGCAAGTCTGCTATTAAATCAGCACTACTATGGCAAAAACTCTGTTTACAGCAAAGTAAACACAATGATGCTGCGTCTTATTATGTATTAACACTCGATATTCAACTAAGCGATGAAGTCGACCTTAGTGTCGTTGATAATAATGTGCACGTTCGAAAAGGTCGCTCAGTAGCGCATAGTTTTGGTGCTTGTTATTTTATGGAAGAGCTAATTTTAGATATTAATGAAACGCCAAATATAGTGCAGATATTTAGCGCGAAAGACTGGCAAGCATTATTAGCAACCACAAAAACACCCTGCGAGCTATGGCGATTTTTGAGCTACCACATTGAACAGTTGCAGTATTCGTTATCTAGTGGCAAACCAAGTTTTGATTCTGAGCAAGCATTATTGATGCAGTTTATGAACAGCTCTGCTATGTTTAGCACTGCGATTGCCATTGATAATGCATTGGTCAAATATGCGATGCAAGATAAGCCTAATGCTGCTCTAGTGACAATGAGTCTTGCGCAAAAAAACGCTAGCGCCACAGCACAAATGTATCAGCAGCATATGCAGCAAGCCGCGATAGTATGGGCGCAACTGAGTACACAAATGATTGAATTGGCTTCTGAAAGTACTAGCGCAAACCCAGCTACACAGACAAATACGCAGCAGTACAATCAATGGCAACAGCAGCTGTTAGATGAGTCGCTATTTTCGCGCCATGAATTGATACGCACTTTATATAGACATCCGAAGCAATCATCAGCCATGCAACAAAGTGGCTATGTGATTCATCAGCACTCGTACGAGAATTTAGGTCGGCATTATGTGCTTATATTCTATGGGCAGGCTAGCGATTCAAAGCAAAATAAAACGCTAATAAAACCGAATCTACAAAATATTGCTCAAGATGTGGCTACGCGCTTACCGCTAGTAGAATTGCATCATGTGGTGGTGTTGGGCATAGACTTCATACAAGACCATAACGATACTTTTTTTGATATTGACTTATGGATTCAGCCTGTAATAGCGATGACTCAAAAAGAGCGTCAACTGACAAAGCAGCTACAGCACTTAAATC
>JBBSUA010000429.1:0-2033 GCA_038235315.1 Pseudomonadales bacterium
AAATGAAGACTGACAGTTAAATGACGAGGACATGATATGTTTGTTAGAAATAACACAACTTTGTCATCTTCCTCCCATTAAGATTAGGCGTCAGGATATACTTTTATCCAAAGTAATTGGTTATGACAAGGGCTTTTGATAAGCTTTATTGACAACTATAATGATAGTAGGTGGAGAGATTATGAAAGTGCTATTGGTAGAAGATGAGAAAAAACTTGGAGAGTACATAAAAAAAGGGTTGACCGAAGCCGGATTCATCGTTGAGCATCATATGACAGGTCTAGATGGCTATCACGCATTAATGACAGAAGAATTCAGTGTGATACTCATGGATGTCATGCTACCTGATGTCAGTGGTTTCGAGCTGATACAGAGATATCGAGCCGCTGGGAAGCATACCCCCGTTTTATTTTTGACGGCTAAAGATGATTTGAGTGATAAAATCAAAGGTATCGAAATCGGTGGTGACGATTATTTGACTAAGCCCTTCGCCTTTGCTGAATTGATTGTCAGAATAAAAAGCTTACTGCGCCGTGCGAATCAATCTGATTATAAAAGCGCTGTCTTACACATAGCTGACCTAAAAATGGATATTGCTAAACGCACTGTACACAGGGGCGACACTGCCATCAAATTGACCGCCAAAGAATTCGCTCTATTACAGTTTTTTTTGGAACGTCAAGGTGATGTTTTGCCACGTTCTGTCATTGCCTCTCGAGTGTGGGATATAAACTTTGATAGTGATACTAACGTCATTGACGTGGCTATAAGACGCTTACGGATAAAAATAGATGATGGGTTTGATACAAAGCTGATTCACACTGTACGCGGAATGGGCTATCGATTAGATGCTGTAGATACGAGCCTTGCTAAAGATAGCATTGATAGAGACGACTCTAAATAAAATGAAATATAAGTTCAAGAATCGACGCTGGCCACTGTTGTGGCGAACTGTTTTTTTACTGACGATATTCGTGGTCATCTCTCAAGTGATTATTTATATATGGGTTCAGCGCTCTGTTAGCGCTCATTTTGAACAAATGGACTCAGAAATTATTACTCATGCTGCGTTTAACCTGCGTAAACAAGCCATAAGCAGCGAAGAACAAGCCACGCCATCAAATCTACCGGCGGCGTCCGCACTAACCAATGCCGGTCATTTGCACGCCTCTTGGCTTGATTACGATTTAAAGCATTTGGTATCTGATGACAATGGAGCATTACTGTCAAGCGTACCGAGCAGTTTTGCTGAAGAGCTTCCCGTAAATTTTAGTTTATTAACGTTATGGCAAAATCATCATGAGCAGCAGTTTGTATTGGCTATAAACAATAGAAACTACCGAGCCATTATTATTCGTAGCGACCAATTGTTAACGATGATTGCGCTACCCATTGATGTTCATCATCAGTATTTGATGCAGTTCAACCGTCAGCTGAGTATCATCTTGATTGCGATTACATTACTGCTGGTTTCAATAGCGGCATTAAGTGTCTATTGGGGGTTTGCCCCTTTGTCTACTATCGTCCAAAAGATGAAAGGTATTAATCCTGAGCAGCTACATGAAAGAGTGGTTATCAGTAATATGCCTCGAGAGCTGCGACCACTGGCTGAGTCCTACAACTTAATGATGGGCAAGCTGGAAAGTAATTTTGAATCATTATCGAGATTTTCAGATAACATTGCCCATGAGCTACGGACTCCACTCGCAACTTTGAGTACTCAAACCCAAGTGATGTTAAGTAAGTCTAGAGACACTACTGAATATGTTGAACAACTGCATCATCAGCACGACACCCTCGAGCAGCTATCTACTCTGATTAACAACATGCTGCTGCTGGCAAAGACACAAAAGGGGCTGTCTGACTCACAGCTCAATCGTGTTGATAGTGGGACAATGATGACTAAGCTCATGTCTTATTATGAGATGATAGCAGAGGATCGTGATATCTCTTTTGAGAAAGTGGGCGACTTTCATGCCGTATTGGGAGATGAGGGTTTATTGCAAAGGCTGTTTGCCAATCTAATATCAAAC
>JBBSUA010000430.1:0-2025 GCA_038235315.1 Pseudomonadales bacterium
AATTTATTTGCTATTTCCATTTATGGTATTACCTTTATATGCCGTCTTTACCGACTTGCGCGATGACATGCTGTTAGCCTCACAAGATTTGGGTGCTTCTAAGCCACAGACTTTTTGGCATGTGGTGCTCCCACTAACCACGCCCGGTATTATCTCTGGCGTGCTATTGGTTTTGTTACCCGCAATGGGCATGTTCTATGTGGCAGATATTTTAGGTGACTCACGTAATCTATTGGTTGGTAATATTATTAAGAATCAATTCTTAGATGCGCGTGATTGGCCCTTTGGTGCGGCTGCTAGCGTGTTGCTCACGCTTGCGATGGCAGTATTACTTCTCGCCTATCGCGCCAGTAGTCGTCGAATCGGTAAGACTGATTTTAATGAGGTGGCCTAATGTCTGATTCACGCCCTATTAAAATAGGCAATATCGCTGCCAAAAGCTATTTAGGACTCATTTACGCTTTGCTTTATTTGCCAATTATCGTTTTAGTCGTGATGTCATTTAATGCGTCAAAAACAGGCTATAGCTGGGATGGCTTTAGCGTGAAGTGGTATGAATCGCTGTTTAAAAATCAGGCCATGCTTGATTCCTTTTGGCACTCTATTGTCTTAGGGTTAGTGGCCGCTACGGTCTCAACAGTGATCGGTGTGTTGACAGCGATGGCGCTGCATCGCTATAACTTTCGTGGTAAAAGCTTATTAAACGGTTTATTATTTGTGCTGATGATGTCGCCTGAGATTGTGCTTGCCATATCGTTATTGGCGCTATTTTTATTAATTGGCCTACAATTAGGCTTTGTATCCTTATTGCTGGCGCACATTACTTTTTGCTTACCGTTTGTGGTCATCACAGTATTTGCGCGTTTAAGTAGCTTAGATGAGAGCCTGATGGAGGCCGCGCGCGACTTAGGCGCTTCTGAGGCAACAATGATACGCACAGTGCTGATTCCGGTCATACTTCCGGCAGTCATGGCGGGCTGGTTGCTTGCCTTTACTTTGTCGCTTGATGATGTGGTTGTCTCTACGTTTGTCACAGGGCCTAGCTATGAGATCTTACCCTTACGCATTTATTCGATGGTGCGAGTAGGACTCAAGCCTGAGGTCAATGCTATTGGAACTTTGCTACTCGCTGCCTCATTGGTATTGGTCGTTATCTCGCAGCTATTACTACGTCGTCGCTAGTAATTTGAGCACCTATTTCAGTATCCGTTTGGATATCTTCTTGAATAGTAATAAAACAGACTACAGGTCTTCTTATGTTAGAGCTTCGCCATCTGAATACTTTGACAGCGCTACGAGCACACGGCTCGCTTGCTGCTGCTGCCGACGAGCTACATGTCACGGCCTCTGCAGTCTCGCATCAATTAAAAGAGCTAGAGAACTATTACGATATTAGCTTAGTCAATCGTCGCACCCGCCCGCTCACCTTTACCCCTGCGGGAAAAACCGTGTTGGCACTAGCGGATAGCATTATGCCACAAGTGACTCGTACTAAAGCCAATCTTAAACGTCTGGCGCATGGTCAAGCAGGACGATTGCGTCTAGCCTCCGAATGTCACAGCTGCTTTGATTGGTTAATGCCGATACTCAATCACTATCGCCGTGAATGGTCAGATGTAGAGCTAGATTTTGCTACGGGTTTTGAGCCGGAGCCACATCATTTATTGATGGAAGGTGATATTGATTTACTGATAACGACGAGTAATTTACCGATAGACGGTCTCAGTTATCAGCCGTTGTTTGAGTATGAAAGTCGCTTAGTATTATCACCTTTGCATGATTTAGCAGAACTGGATTTTATACGTCCTAATGATCTCACTGATGAGACCCTGATTGCTTATCCCGTAGAAGCGAAACGTTTAGATATTATTGCTAATTTTATGACCCCTGCCGAGGTGAGTTTTAAGCATATTCGTACCACTGAGCTGACAGCGATGTTGGTTCAACTGGTCGCTAGTGAGCGCGGAGTGGCGGCATTACCGGATTGGGTAGTAGCTGAATATGAGAAAAAAGGCTGGGTAGTCT
>JBBSUA010000431.1:0-2022 GCA_038235315.1 Pseudomonadales bacterium
AGCGAAACACTCTGCGGTCTGCCGAGTCATCACTTCATTGCTGCTCTTACTGATGCTATTAATCCGTGGTGTCTCACCATATAACGCTAAACAAATCGCATCTAAAATAGTAGTCTTGCCAGCACCGGTCTGCCCCGTAATCGCAAAAATCCCTTCATTAATAAAAGCGGGATCAGTGAAATCAATATGCCATTCGCCCTTGAGAGAATTTAAGTTTTTTAGTCGCAGTTCAATTAGGCGCATGATTGGGTCTTATTGGTTTTGAATGGCTTAGAGGTAGCATCTTTAATTAAAAGTGAGAATAAATTCATATCTACTCAGCCTGACTATCATCATGATAAATATCATAAAGTATTTGCGCGTAAGCATCCCGCAAAGACTCTCTTTGGGTTTCAGCTACTTCATGAGCGGTTAAACAGCGCTCAAATACCTCAAGTTCATTAAGGTCTTGTAACGCCTCTGATGTTTTTTCCTGATTAAGCACCTTATTATAAGTACGCGTGTTTTTTATTTTTAATACTTCAAACGGCAAACCCTCTACCATCGTGTTAACTTCTTCGCGCAATTCGCTAACTATCTCATCACCATCATAGATAATCTCTAACCATAGCGACTCCGAGTGCGACATTGCTTGAATAGTCGCCGCGATAGTTTGCAGATCGCCTGATACTTGGGCTAGTTTTTGGAAGCAGGGAATAGGTAGGGAGACTACTTGCATATTATTAGTGTCATTAATGTGAAGGATTTTGCCACCTAATGTAGAATCTGCATGTAGGGTAGACAAGTTATCAGCTATTTGCGGTATTTCTTCACGAGCGTTTTCTGAAGTATTGTCTTTTACCTCTTCATTGTCACTAACATCTGATAGGTCATTGCACGCAAATAAATCGTCCATAAACTCAGAATTTTTAGTTAAGCTATTGACTGATTCTTTGGTAGAGGTTGTTGCTATTGCAGAGTGAGGAACGGAAGTTTGTGCGTCAAACTCTATGGTTGTATTTTTATTATTAATCTCATTGATTACTGCACCGAACTGCACCAGTAATACTTGCTTCTGTTGTCTCGCTTCACCAAAACCCATCGCGATAGGCGAACCTGAATAGCGAATATGCTCACAACCGCCAACACGTTGTGGTACGTGCAAATGTCCAAGGGCAACATAATCAAAGCAGTCATCAAACATCTCAGCGGATATTTTGCCAAGATTACCCACGTATAGCTCACGCACGCCGTCGTCTTCTGTGGTCTTACTTCCGGCAGCAAATAGATGCCCTGTGGCAATAATAGGAATGTGGCGTTTATGAATTTTAATAAGCTGTTTGTGATGGGTTTTTGCAATGTCAGCCACTTTGTCATAGTGGGCACGAATACCCGCTATGACGTTGGCGTCTTTACTATCCGCTGACTCGCCAGCCACACTGCCACGCACATCTCGGTCGCGCAGATAGGGTACAGCAGCGATAATACAATGCGGTTCGCCATCGGTATTTTCTAAAACCAACACTTCATCATGTAAGTCCTCACAAGCGGTGCCAATAACGTGGACATTTAAGAATTTCAGTACATTACTGGGCGCATCTAAGAAAGTCGGGGAGTCGTGATTACCTGCAACAATGACGATATGCTGACAACATAAAGTGGATACCTTACCCAAAAATTCATAGTACAGCGTTTGTGCTCTGTTACTTGGTGTCATCGTATCAAAGATATCACCAGCAACGATTAGTACGTCTACCTTTCGAGCGCTAATAGTCTCTTGTAACCAACCTAAAAACGCCTCAAATTCCTCATAACGCATCCGTCCATAAAGTCGCCGCCCTAAATGCCAATCTGAGGTATGCAGAACCGTTAAGGGTTTGATGAGATTTGGATACGAATGCTTTGTCGAGGTTGAGGACATAGAAGTATAGGTTTACAGTCGATAGGAAGGCTTTAGTTTAGCATAAAGCATAAAAAATCCACGCTAACATTCATTAGTATGGATTTTTATGGGGTGATATTGACGATAAAGAAGTCAATACT
>JBBSUA010000432.1:0-2019 GCA_038235315.1 Pseudomonadales bacterium
CCTGATCTATCTGAATTAAATGCTCAAGATCATACCACTGGATACTCAGGTGATATCTTAGCGTCACACCTCAATAATGGTCATATAAACATTAGAAATGCTGACCGCAATTGGAAAAAAATGAATTCTGATTTTGTTCAACGGCTGTTGACTTTTTATAAGGTAATGAGTGATCAGTACGGTTATGATATGGTGTTATTAGAAGGATATCGAAGTCCTGAACGGCAGGCAAGACTGCTTCAAAAAGGGACTCATGTTACTAAGGCTGGATCTTATAAAAGCTATCATCAGTTTGGGCTGGCAGGCGACAGTGCATTTATAAAAAATGGTAAAATTGTTATCACTGAAAAGGATCCTTGGGCGATGCAGGGCTATAAGTTATATGGTAAAGTAGCAAAATCTGCTGGACTAGTGTGGGGAGGAGATTGGCGAATGATGGATCTTGGACACGTTGAGTTGCGTAAAAAAGGGGTGCTTGGACACCCTAATATGGCAGAGATTCTGACTAGCCAATAAAAATTTATAGTGAATCAAAAATATGGACAAATGTATGAAAATATCGCTAGTGAAAGTATTAGGCTGTTGTTTGCTCAGTACGACATTGTTAGGTTGCAACTCAGAGATACCAAAAAAATCAACTGATCAATTAACGTCTCATTCTGCAACTGCGATAGTAGAAAAACCGTCAAGTATTGATAGTATGAAAAATATTATTACTGATAATAAAGCAAATAATAATACGAATTTAGAAGACCTTAAAGCTCAGTTAGAACAGCAGAAACAACGCATCGAAGAGATGAGCGACAAACAGCAGGTATTACAAGAAAAGCTAAAGCGTCAGCAGTTCACTATTAATATACGGCCTATGGTAAATGCCAATGCAGGTCGAACCAAGCAAGGTGCTGCTAGTATTGCTTATGTTGCATTTTTAGAAAATGATAGCCAGTTTGCAGAGCTTGAAGATTTGATCTCTAAAGAGATTAGTATCATTCCTAATCGTGAGAGCAATTCGGTGTTGAACCTCCCGCAAGATGCGCGATTTATTGCTATAAAGGTAGGTTTAAGATATACCAAAAAGCGCTCACAATTTTTAATTCCAGTGAGTAGTCTTAACTTTGATACTCCACTTACTCTAAATATAGGTGCGTGTGATGTCAACATTACAGACGGAATAGATCCAGAGTTGACGCCTACAGTAGCTATAAAACTTAAATATTATCAGCAGCCATTAGTCAGTTGTTTATAGGAGATCGCCTTGAGTAAACAAAGAGTATTATGGGGTGAGGGGTTGTTTTTGAGACCTCAGCATTTTCAGATCCAAGATTCTTATCATGAGTCACAACGAGCATTAAGCATAATGCTGGCGCATCCCTACGCCTATGGTATATCTAATGTCGAAATTGATAATCAGCTGTTAGAGAGTAATTTATTAAGTTTTCAAACCATTTATGCGGTACTACCAGACGGTACACTCTATCAGGCACCGCGTACGGATGCGCTGCCAAAAGCCATCACTCTTGATAATCAGGATAATAGTGATGAGATATTTGTTTTTTTAAGCTTGGAGGTTTTGCACAATAGTGGCAATAATATACAAAATGAGCATAGTGAAAATCCTGCGAGATACGTCAAAGGCGCAGTGGAAGCCCAAGACCTATATAGTCAAGCGGCTGAGGCTATCATCGATATTGTCAGATTGTCACCAAGTTTACAGCTCAGCCATTCTATTCAACAGCCTAGCAACGACACTGTCTCACTATTAATAGCCAAACTTATACGCACGACTCAAGGGGTTTATCAAGTAGACGAGGACTACATGGTAACAAGCGTTCATATCGCCAGTAACCCTGCACTTTTGAGTCAGGTATATCGCCTTATGACGATGATTAATACCAAATCCAGTTCTTTATATGATCATCATCGCCAATCTAACAATGATTTATTAGAGTTCCGATCGTCTGACATCGCCTCGTTTTGGCTATTACATACTTTAAATACAGCATACTCACAATTGAGCCA
>JBBSUA010000433.1:0-2001 GCA_038235315.1 Pseudomonadales bacterium
CGTTAGAGAAGGTAGAAAACGTAAGTTGTGACACTACTGAAGGCGACAATACTTATCTATGTACCGCTGATGTCACGCAAACTATAGGTGGCAAAAGTCGTACCGATAGCGGCACTTTTAAGGTTAATGACGTCAATGGCACGTGGGTACTCACTCAATAACAATTGAGGTAAATACTCAATAGTTAAGCATAAAAAAGGAGTGTCTAAAAGGCATTCCTTTTTTATGCTTAACCCTATTAAATAGCCAGTTTATGCTATCTTATGAACTATAGAGTAGTAATCATGTTGACAGAATGAGGTAGATAATAAGGAGTAGGTGATGTCTAGTGCCAAAGTGTTCAAAACGCTATTGAAACGGGTATTTAAAAAACCACTCAAATCCTCTACGCTTATTATAAGTTGTTTTATCTAATCCTTATCATGGTCAGCTTTAGCCGAAACGAATGAGACAAGTGTGCCCAAAGAATTAAACCAGCCACAATATCAGATTCAAGATTTCTCCGATGACTACTATGCGATTATCACACCAAGAGTTTCTGACAATGAAGACTCTGAATCAAACAGTACAATAGATATCATAGACGCAAAAACTAAGAAAATTCTTATCAGCCAATCTGCTGATATTGATATAGAGTATGAGCTAGATAATAGTAAAGAGCTGCAGTTGGACGATAAAATCAGTGCCAATATTGTCAGTCTTCCTTATGGTGAGCATAGCGTACTTATTTATGATGACTTTAACTTTGACAATCAAAAAGACTTGGCGCTGAGAGATGGGCGCTATGGCTGTTATGGTGGACCTTCTTATCAGGTTTATTTAAAGCAAGGCAACAGATTTGTTCATAATGAAGCCTTTACTGAATTGGCGCAGGGCAATTGCGGATTTTTCGGTATTGATGAAGACACTCAGACTTTATATACGATGACTAAAAGTGGAGCGGCATGGCATCAATATACAGACTATAAGGTGATCAATAATAAGCCAGTAGCTGTCCACATCATAGAGGAAGAATACAATTTTAAAGGATTAATCTCTATTAGTGAAAGCACAAGGGTTAATGGCAAAATGGTGGTAGATCACTATGACATGCTACCTGAGTACGATGACCCAAAGGCAGATGGTACATTACCTTTTATCTATAGAGTCAATTTAGATAATGGCAAGCAAATGGTATTAAATAGTAGTAGTTATAGCGATGATGGCGAGCAACTGTACTATGCGTATGCTGATAAAAACTCTCGAATTGAGCTGTATTATGATGGGCAATTTGTTTATGATTCTAAGCAAAAGACACTTAGCTTCACCAACAAACCAGTGCTCTATCAAATCAACAAAAAAGGCATCACGGTAAAACAGTCTAATAAGACGGTTCTATTAAAGTCACAAACTCAAAGCGCGCAAGGAAACTTAAATGATCTTGAGCGGTTTGGGAATGTAAGTGTTAGGTAGTAGGGTAGCAGTTAACCTTTAATTTGAATTGAGACGGTTATGAATAGCATGAAAACAGTAGCCGTTATCGCTGTATTAGCAATCCTACTAACGGCTTGCTCTGAGGCTCCTTTCGATAGAACCGTTGAAAACTTGATCAAAACTCAGTATGAGCAAGCGGGTATTGAGACGAATGAGGTAATTGCTTTAGCTAGTAATGACAAAAGTAATGAGGCATTTAATCACGTTATCCAAAGTGCCATGCCAACCCTAGATAGTGTCGACAATGTCAACTGTCAGGTTATTAGAGCAGGCGAAAGTGATGAAGGCAAGGATAGTTATTTATGCACAGCTGACATTACGCAAACGATGAACGGTCATACCAGTAATAATCAAGGCAGTTTTAAAGTTTATAAAGAAGATGGTGAATGGGCGTTGGATCTGTAGCGCTATAACACTTTTGTAGTAAACTCACTATAATCAATCTTTTAATATCAGTGATGAATGAAATAATAATAAGCAATCGAATGTAAAAGTTTGTATTTTTTAAGTGATTAGATTATATTTCTA
>JBBSUA010000434.1:0-1994 GCA_038235315.1 Pseudomonadales bacterium
CATCGTAAATGAAGGACGAATGATACAAGGGAAGCCCATTTTTACTTGAGTGGCAAAGGCTTGTTCCATAGTTTCCGCAATCTCAGCGCGTGGACACTCAAGACCGATACGCTTCATCGCTTTATCAAACAAGTCGCGATCTTCTGCCATCTCGATGGAGTCTTTGGTCGCGCCGATCAGCTCACAGTTGTACTTTGCTAGCACGCCATGCTTATCTAAGTCTAAGGCGCAGTTCAATGCCGTCTGACCACCCATCGTGGGCAAGATCGCATCAGGACGTTCCTTATCGATGATTTGCTCAACCGTCTGCCATGTAATTGGCTCAATATAAGTGGCATCTGCCATATCTGGGTCAGTCATGATAGTTGCAGGGTTAGAGTTGACTAGAATGACGCGATACCCTTCTTCGCGAAGCGCTTTGCACGCTTGTGCGCCTGAATAGTCAAACTCACACGCTTGCCCGATAACGATAGGGCCTGCGCCAATGATAAGAATGCTTTTTATGTCGGTACGTTTTGGCATTTATACTTGTCCTTTAATGATGGGTTTAGCGAGGCTGGCAATTTTGCTTATATCAGTATCTTGACTCATCCATTTTAAATCTCGAATTTCAGCAACAACATAATGGAAAACATCAAAACTGCGTTTATCCAGTTTCTGGTTTTGTGAGAATGCTGAACGATATATCTCTGAAGCCCTATTACCTTCTATATCAGTAATTTCAAACTCTTCAAAATCGTTTAAAATCGCTACCATTTTTTCTACAGGCACACGGCGAACACCACGTAATACTTCATAGCGAATCAATGGCGTAATAGCAATTTTTACGTCATCATCTAATAACAAAGATTCAACGATTTTTTTGGATTCAATATGTTTAATATTAGTGTTATCGTGATCGAAAGCGCCAATAAGCAAGTTAGCATCTAGAAGAATATAATTACTCACTTGCATCACCTGCTGGATTTCTAAGCAATTTTAACAAGCGACTTTTTGCTAAATCTTGATCGCTATCTTCCATAGATTCTCTTTTAAGCGCATTTAGATCAATACCAAAAGCATCTCGCAACACATTAGCTAGAATACGCTTATTAGGTGAATCAATGACGTGTGAACGAACTACGTTATCCTCTTCACGTTTTAATAAATAAGCTTCACCTTCATCCAATTGTGATAATACTAAAGGCGAATGCGTTGCGATATAAAAGGTAGTTTTTGGAAATAGCTCTTTTAACGTTGGAATAATTCGTGTTTGCCACTCAACATGTAAATGGCTTTCAATTTCGTCAATGAGTACTACACCTTTAACATTAAGTAGATCTTGTACGTTAGTAAAAGCAGAGTAGGCTGAGACAATGGCCTGAATGATTTTGACGACTGAAATAAAGCCAGAGCTTAACTCGTTTAGTTCAGTTTCTTGCCCTTCAATAGTTAAATAAACATTATCGTCACCATCGACATTAAGGGTTTTTCCAATGCGATTGTCTAAGGTACTTAAAGCACTAAGTACGGTATCTATATCAACTTGACGATTATCACCAGACTTCTGATATGGGTTGACAGATTGAGCACGTTCGATGAACCAATGATGAATGTCTTGATTCATGCCTAATTTATCTAAATTGCCATTAACAATAGCTAACTCAAAAAGTTCAGAATGAGTGCTTCTGCGTGATTCAGCACTTCCCATGGGTTTATTCCTATGGTTACTATCTTTTTCAGATGAACCTCGTTGTTTTGCTCCTATGTAAGCAACTGAATCGTAGTTTTTAACTTTAATTTGATCGAAAATTTTAGGAAGATAAATTTCATTATTACTAAGTAAAGCGTTATTTACGTTTATACATAAGTTATCAAAACATACTGATTGAAAAATATTATCTGATGTTTTTAACGCGTGACCTTTAGGTACAAAATTTATATTCTGCCCTAATAGAAAGTAAAGTAGAGCCTCAAGAGTCTTAGTCTTGCCAACACCATTACTACCAAAGAAA
>JBBSUA010000435.1:0-1984 GCA_038235315.1 Pseudomonadales bacterium
ACACCTACGGCAAGCAGGCGGTATTTTATCTTTTTTACAAAATTTTTGGTATCGCTAATAATTAACAGTATTAACCAATCAGGTTAGGCGTTTGGTAGATTAATTGCTTAAGTTGTGCAATTAATCCTGCAACGTCTAAACCACAATCAGTAAGCTGTTCTGCTTGTGAACCATGCGCTATAAATCGATCAGGTATACCGATATTACGAATTGCCGGACGATTAAGTGTAAAAGCAGCCGAGGCATTAAATAAATATTCATTAACGGCGCTACCAGCACCGCCCATGATGGTATGTTCTTCTACAGTCGCAATATGAGTGACGCCTTGCCCCAACAACTCTTCTATCAAATCTTTATCTAGAGGCTTGACCCAACGCATATTGACCACTTGGATTTGGCAATTAGTATCAGCATTTGATACTCTTTCGGCAGCTTGTTGAGCGGTTGCTACCATAGTGCCAAAAGCCAAAATTGCTAATTTTACTGGCGCAGTATCAGTCCCTAATACAGATTCAATAACAGCTCGTCCCACTTCATAATGCTGGGCTGGTCGCTGAATAATAGAGCCTGTTCCCATACCGCGTGGATAGCGAACGGCACTGCAACCCTCATAATCATAGCAAGTATTCAGTAGCTGATAGCATTCGTTTTCATCTTTTGGTGCAGCGATAACCATATTCGGTATACAGCGTAAAAAGGCAAGATCAAACACGCCAGCGTGAGTAGCGCCATCTTCACCAACCAATCCAGCACGATCAATAGCGAACATGACATCTAGATTTTGTAGGGCGATGTCATGAATCAGCTGATCATACCCACGCTGTAAAAATGTCGAGTATATCGCCACAATTGGCTTAACGCCTTGGGTTGCCATACCGCCTGCCAGTGTAACCGCATGCTGCTCAGCAATCGCCACATCGAAAAACCGCTCTGGAAACTGACGAGCAAAGTCAATCATCCCTGAGCCCTCTTCCATGGCTGGGGTAATCGCCAATAACTTATCGTCTTGTGCGGCTTTATCACATAAAAACTGCCCAAATACTTGCGAGTATTTTAGAGAAGGTATCTTTTTGACAGAAGGGCTTCCGATAGAAGAATCACTGTGTGCTGACTTATTTAGAGCACTCTCTTCTGCTGGTAATTTACTGATGGCATGATAGCCAACTGGATCAGCTTCAGCGGGTGCAAACCCTTTGCCCTTAGTCGTATAAATATGTACTAAAACTGGACCTTTTATTTGTTTGGCTAGTGCTAACACTCGTAGCAACTCTGGAAGATTATGACCATCAAAGGGGCCGAAATAGGTAAAACCGATGGCTTTAAATAAGTTATCTTCTAGCTTTGGTACATCACGCATCTCTTTATGACGCTTACGGCGATCATAATCTTGCATCATAGGACGCTGACGTATCACAGGTTCACCTGCATCAGAGATATCAACTTGATAGCCTGACTCCCACAGCATTGCCAAATGCCGAGAAAAACCGCCAATCGAACAGGATATCGACATGTCATTATCATTTAAAATAACCAATAAATCAGCATCTTGTTGCACAGCATCGTTCAAAGCTTCAAAAGCCATGCCACCACTCATAGCACCATCGCCAATAATACAAGCAACCGTCTGTGTGCGTCCTTGATAGCGCAGCGCTAAACTCATTCCCAAACCCGCTGAGATAGAGGTTGACGAATGACCTACGCCAAAGGTGTCATAAATAGACTCTGCCCGCTCAGGGAAAGCGGTCAAACCGTCTTTTGCACGGATAGTGCCAAGCTTATCTCGACGTCCAGTCAGTACTTTATGCGCATAGGCTTGATGACCCACATCCCATACAATCTGATCAAGTGGCGTCTCTAACAGATAATGCAAGGCAATAGTCAGCTCAATCACACCTAGATTTGCCCCAAAATGACCACCGCTCTGCCCCGCTGAATATAATAAAAACAAGCGCAACTCATCAGCCAAAGTGATGAGCTGATCGGT
>JBBSUA010000436.1:0-1961 GCA_038235315.1 Pseudomonadales bacterium
CAGGGTAAAACTTAACACTTAGCGTAATGCAGGAAAGCGTTTTATCATAAACATCATTAGTAACAGTGCCAAACTTGCAAAAGCAGCGCCAACGAATCCCACACTTGACAGCGAGATGTTTGTCACCGCATAGCCACCGAGCAAAGCACCAGTCCCAATACCTAAGTTAATAATGCCAGAGAACATCGACATCACCATATCTTGAGCATTGAGGTCAATCATTATCACTTTGGCTTGAATAGCAATAACAAGTATCATGAGCGCGGCACCCCAAATCAGTGCATTCAAGCTAAGTGCCCATATTGAAGTGACGGCTAATGACAGCGTAAGCATAGACATCAGCATGAGTATCGTAGATATCGACATTAACGTCGTGTTGGATTTATCACCCCAACGACTGAAGATGATACTGCCAATAATGCCTGCACCACCAAACAGTAATAACACTAAAGTAGCCAAGTTTTCACTGATTGAGCCGACTTGACGCATAAAGGGTTCAATATAAGCGTAAGCGGCGTAGTGCGCGGTAAACACAACAAAGCAGAACAAATACAGACAGACCAATAATGGGTTTCTAAGCAGTTCTGGTACTTTTGTGAAAGACCCTTCAAACATACTAGGCAATGTCGGTAATAGTCTCGCTTGCAATATGAGAATGATAAAGGCAATCAAACCAATGCCGCCGAATGTCGCGCGCCAACCAAACCATTGACCAATTAGTCGTCCCAATGGAACACCTAGCACCATCGCTAACGATGTACCAGTCGCAAGTATACTGAGTGCTAATGCCTTCTTACCTTCAGGTGCGACGCGCAGTGCTATCGCTGCCGTAATTGACCAAAATATTGCATGCGATAACGCAATGCCCACTCGGCTAATCAGCAGAGCCTGAAAACTCCATGCGAAGACTGACAGGACATGGCTGGCAATAAATACCACGAACACTACCAGTAGCAAACGCTTGCGCTCAAGTCTACTGGTCAGCAACATCAGTGGTAAGGACATCGCAGCGACTATCCATGCATAAAGCGTCAACATCGAACCCGTCTCTGCCGTAGTGATTGAAAAATCTTGAGCGATATCACTCAATAATGCAACCGGCACAAATTCTGTGGTATTTACCACGAACGCACTAATACCCATTAATATCACACGAAAATACTGTGTTCGGCGAGAGTCTGAGTCTGCTTCAAGGTTGTGTTTCATAAAATTCACTAGGAAAAGTTAATATGTTTAGAGTAAAAATGAGTGTAAAGAGCGAATTAACTCAAGTGCGGCGTAGCAAGATAGCAAACCGATAGCCTGAGATATAGTAATTTTTTGATAGCCAGTAGTTTATTTATGTACTATAGCTAATATTAAGGTTCATCTTTTAAATTATAGTTATATTATTATGTCGTGTCCTCATTTTGAAAATGGTAATAAAAATAAGGCAAATTGTAGCCAAACAAGGAAAATAGCGCAGATAATATCGGGATATTGACCAGCTGTTTGACGTAGTTTGGCAAGATTTAGCCATTTTTAGCCCATTTAGTCGCTTTCGTTCATATTGAGGACACGCCCTAGATAGCATCAGCCCTATCCGAAATTTAAGAGGAAACAAGCGCATGTTTAGCATAATAAAAGAGTGGCGCGAACAGCACGTGCTGGATAATAGTCCATTTACTAGATCTGATTGGATGCGGGCTGCACAGCGAATCGTCATACTTGAGAGGCTGTCAGAATCCGAGCTAACACGCCTGTTCGAGCTGGCTACCCTACTCTTGCATGAGAAGTCAATTACAGGCGCTCAAGGATTTGCAATCACTGATGTGGTAAAACAATCCATTGCGCTGCAAGCCTGCCTGCCTATTTTGAATCTAAGCCTTGAGTGGTATGCGGGATGGTCGTCAATCATCATTTATCCTGGTGTATTCAAGAGCGATAGTACGACGACCGATGAGTTCGGTATCGTGCATAAA
>JBBSUA010000437.1:0-1927 GCA_038235315.1 Pseudomonadales bacterium
ATCTCGTGTCTGATGCGTCAAGCTATACCACGGGGGCATGTATCATCGTTGACGGTGGTATGCTGGCTTAGTCGCTTATCTACTATGATGTTATGAAGAACTAAAAAAGCACCTTATTAGGTGCTTTTTTATGGAAGTATAAAAAGAGTTAATTTTATCTATTATATTTAATTATGCCACTACAAGAACACTTTACCTATGAGTGTATAAAAAGTTATACATTGAAAAATTTGAGGTTGAAATTTATAGATTATATGACCAGTTATTAGCGATACAATGACGACAATACCACTATAATATAATAAATAGGCTAAAATAAACGGGCTAGCTATTACTAACAAAAGGAGTTTGAGTATGAAAATCAAAGGAATAATGACTTTAGCGATTACTGTTAATCTGTTGCTTGTATCAACGCTATCTTTTTCATCTTCATCTGATATCTCTAATGTTAAAGCTGTTCCCAAAAACTTCATTGGCAAGTGGGCGGGGATGCATTCAACCAAGCAAAAGCTGACTAAAGCCATTTTGGATGATCTGTGTGAGAATGGTGGTGAGCAAGATACTTCCTTTTTCGTTGACTTTAATTCAGATGGACAAAGAATCACCAATGTGGCTTATTGGGAAGATCTTACGACCGAATATCCCGTGTCTTACAGCAAATACTCTGCAAACCACATCTCTGGTCAGTCTTTATCCATAGGTTATGAGATGGGTTCAGATGACACGTTATCAAATAAGACCTACTCTAAGTTTGATTATAAAATTAGTGGCAATAAACTCTATGTCGGTACAGGTACCGACGTGATAGAAATGATGCGTTGTCAATAAATAAATATCGAAGGTAAGATTACAATACGCAGCAGCGGTCATCATGCGGATTAAGCATGATTTGTTACAGATAAAATCTGAATGTATCACTCAATTTTTATTAAGACACTTGTATTTCTTAACAAGTTTGTTCAATATGCAGTCACGAAACCATATCATCAGGTTCGTTCAAGCTTTTCCTCATATCAATTATCAGATTACTGAGGGTTTATTTCAACAGGGAAGTCACTAGGAAAATAATATGTCAATTAATCATGAAGGTCGCGTTCTTCACGCCGGCTTAAGCAAAAAAATCATGTCTGCTGACGAGGCCGCCTCGTTTATCAAAAACGATATGAATGTCGGTATGAGTGGTTTTACAGGTGCAGGTTACCCCAAAGCTATACCAGCAGCGCTTGCTAAGCACATGGAAGCCGCCCACGCACGTGGCGAAGATTTTCAAATTGGCTTGCTCACAGGCGCCTCTACAGCGACTGAGTGTGATGGCGTGTTGGCAGAGGCTAACGGTATCAAATGGCGCACGCCTTATCAGTCAGAGCCTGCGCTACGTAAGCAAATCAACGCTGGCGAAGCGTTATACTTTGATATGCATTTATCGCATGTCGCTCAGCAAAGCACCATTGGCTTCTATGGCGATATGCACATGGCTGTGGTTGAAGTGGCGGGTATTTTACCGGATGGTCGCTTGATTCCTTCGACCTCGATCGGTACGAGCAATGCTTGGCTTGAGAATGCCAAGCATATTATTTTAGAAGTCAACGCTCAGCAAAGTATGATGCTTGAGGGTATGCATGACGTCTATAACGATATCGGTATGCCACCGAATCGTAAGCCTATTCCATTAGTCACGCCAGGTGGTCGTATTGGCGTTCCGTATTTACATTGCGACTTAGACAAAGTCGTCGGCGTAGTACTAACGGACTCAGCAGATCGCAACAGCAAGTTCGCTGATCCTGATGAGAACTCAAACAAAATTGCTAGCCATATCATTGATTTCTTCCATGAGGAAGTTAAAAAAGGTCGCTTGCCAAAGGATTTATTGCCGATCCAATCTGGTGTAGGTAACGTAGCCAATGCAGTATTGGCAGGACTAGGAAAT
>JBBSUA010000438.1:0-1925 GCA_038235315.1 Pseudomonadales bacterium
CGCTAAGTTTCTCCTATGTCTGACTTTGTATTATAGGTTCATACCCACAAGGTAGCTGACAAAACCAATAATGGTAAGTCAGAAATTGACCTAATACAGAGGATGAATTTTATGAAAAACCTATCAACGTTAGCCAAATCAATGATTGTCGCTCTTACTATTGCAGGTGTAGGCGCAACCGCTATCGCAGCACCTTTGGCAAGCAGCACTAACAAAACAGCGACTAGCTCAAATGAAGCCGTCAGCGCGATGCAAAGTAAAATCAGCCTAACGCAAGCAATCGATATAGCTAAACAAAACGCTAAAGGCGATCTGGTCAGTGCCCAGTTTGATCATGAAGACGAAAGCGATGATGAAAACGAGAACGAGAACGAAAAAAGCGAAAGTGCTTCAACAGGTGAATACGAAGTCGAGTTCGTAGCCAATGGTACTTCGTACGAAGTCAAGATTGATGCCAATACCGGTAAAGTTCTAAAGACCAAGCAAGAGACACTAGATAAAAAGGATATGGCTGAGTACAGCGCTATGAAACAAGCCAAAGTTACGCTAACCAGTGCCATGCAAAAAGCAGCACAAAGTGTCAATGGTAAAGTCATCAGTGCTGAGTTCGGCCTTAAAAAAGGTCAGTCTCTCTACGATATCGAAGTGGTCAAAGGTAATCAGATACATGAGGTGAGCATTGATGCCAATACTGGCAAAGTGTTGAGCAGTCAGGTTGATGTAGCAGATGATGATGGTTAAAGAATACTCTTTATTTCAAAGTTTTAGTGCTAGCCAGTAATTTCTACTGAAGTCATCTAAACAATAATTATATGGATGATTGCGCTTAAACTATAACTTAACCTCACAAAAAAAACAGTAGCCGATACCTCAATAAAACAGGTATTAGTTACTGCTTTTTTTGTGAGGAGGGTTTAAGTATCAAATCTGATTAAGCGTTAAATTAACGTTTTGAGACTCTTGGTTCATTTATTTAGAAATAATCATATAAATTTAATTTGTAGTGCTTCATCTTAACGTTTTCTTAACGATGCTAATCTTATACTTATATTTAAGTGCTAACCAGTGACCATCTCCTGCACTGGGATCATTACAATAATAATTATATCGATGATTGCACTTTTCATTTTAATATCATTTAGACCTTAATAAGCAGCAGTAGCTAGGGCGTGTCCTCAATCTGAACGAAAGCGACTAAATGGGCTAAAAATGGCTAAATCTTGCCAAACTACGTCAAATATCTGGTCAATATCCCGATATTATCTGCGCTATTTTCCTTGTTTGGCGGCAATTTATCTCATTTTTATCACCATTTTCAAAATGAGGACACGCCCTAGTGTTGTATATATAAATATTATCTTAAACTGAATAAAATGACTATGAAGTACCCAATATGAGCAAAAAAAATCCTATTAAACTTAATGACGAGCAAGTTGGGTAAGCCTCTTGGAATAAAGTAGTCGCAAATCAGTTGCTCCCTACTGATAGCTACGCAAGCCATGCTAAGAGTAAGAAAGGTCTCGCCCGCATCATAAAAGCTACTGACTATTCTGTAGATGGTTTCAAAACCGCTTATAAATACGAGGCGGCTTTTGGACAAGTGCTTTGGCTATCTATTGTTAGTGATTATTGCAGTACCTACTATTGGCATGGACGATAGCTTGTATAATGGCTATGATTTTTTTCAAGAAAATTCCTGACAACGATAGAAGTATCGAACTTAGTAGCTATGATCATGATAAAAGCCTGTAGATATAAGTTACAACACCATATTCACACCAATGGCTATCAACACCAAACCACCCAAAGCTTCTGCCCAACTGCCAAGCCATGTTCCTGACTTGCGTCCTATATAAGCGCCTAAGACACTTAAAATGGCTGTCGTGAGTGCAATGATTAAACATGCCAAATAAGCATTAACTGAC
>JBBSUA010000439.1:0-1901 GCA_038235315.1 Pseudomonadales bacterium
ACAAAGTAGCGCGACCAATAACTTTTGTGACCATGCTTTGACGGAGACGTCTTTATGGTTACTCGCTGGTTGACTAGCTGCTTTAGAATCTAGCTTATTTAGATCTTTCATCGCATTACCTTATCAAAACTCTATCTGTTCATCGTACAATGCTTTTTGCTTTCGACCCTTAAAATCTAACACGCCCGCCTTTTTCTTCAGCGTCCTTAAAGGCTTGACGTTCTTTACAGCGTTTGAGCCAATTTAAAATATTAGCATACTTTGTTTTATCTAATCCTTTGCCAGCATTAGCGCCAAGTATCGGAATATACATCTGAATATCAGCGGCACTAAAAGCTTCCCCTGCGAACCAATGATTGTCTTGTAATTGCTGCTCCATCATATCTAGCATAATCTTTAGATTCTTATCGATCATGCTGTTCTCAACTTGCTTTTGGATACTTTTGCTAATCGGCTTAATCAGCATTGGTGATTTTTCAACCACTTTAGTGAATACCAAACGCATTACTAATGGCGGCATCACTGAAGCTTCAGCGAAGTGCATCCAAAAAGTATAAGCCTCCCAAGCAGCTTCGTCCTTATCTGCGGGTTTAAATAATTGCTCTTTATCATAATGCTTAATTAAGTATTCAATAATAAAGCCTGACTCTACTAATATACGCTCATCAACTTCTAAGATAGGAGCATGACCCAATGGATGAATTTGCTTCAAGCTATCAGGTGCTAAGTGTTTTTTATTACGGTTATAAGACGTTAATTTATAATCAACGTTTAACTCTTCTAACAGCCATAAAATACGGAATGATCGGGAATTTTCTAAATGATGCAAATGTAACATAATTTATCCTAATAAAAATTGTCATGAATTAAATGTATCTGAGCGAGATTGTCACTGATAATAGCGTACTTAATTGTTCTTTGACACTGTCAATACCTATAACAGTTACGAAAAATAATGTCTATCTGGTCAATTTTTAGTTGAGTATTGTTTGGCTAAACTTTTATAACGTTCTATTTTGAATGCAGTTGATCAATTTTACGATTCATTTTATCTATTTTTTGTTGATAGCGACGAATTTTACGGAAGCGATGTGCAATCAATACGCCTTTAATACGACGGTTCTTTAGACGACGATGTGGTGGAAAGCTGTTGATTTGTGGCTCATGGTAACCATACAGTCGGTCATCGCGCTTGCTTGCGAGATAGCCCATAGCACTGTCTGTAATCATGATTAATAACGCAAGCGTAATCATGCCATACATGAGTAAAGAGCCTCCCTCATCGAGAGTTTGATCTAAGATAGTAATCGAGAATACAAATAGCAACATGGGTTCTATGTAGCTCAAAGCACCGAATAATGAGACAGGCAGCTTGCGACTGGCTACCATTGTCAGCGCCATGGCAATCGCGCTAAAGGCACCAAGTATCGGCAGTAAGTACCATAACTTGCTATTCTGTAGGGCTAAACTAATACCGTCACTACTGTAAAGCATAAGTAATACGATTGGCGACAGTAGTACCAAATCTGATAGCAGACCAGTAATAGGTGGCACAGCCAGCTCGCGACGCATCAGGTAGTATGGCGGATAGCCCAAACATACAAACAGAGTCACCCATGATATCGTTCCGTATTGGAATATATCATAGCCAATACCTAACGCTGCAAGTAGCACGGCTACCCATTGCAACCTACTTATAGACTCACGATAAAAAAACCGTCCAACCAGTATCATCACTAGTGGCAATAAGAAATAGCCCAAGGTCACGTCAAGTCCAAAACCATTGACCGGACCCCACATAAATAGCCAAATCTGCCCACCCAAAATAGGTGTTGGTAGTATAAATAATAACCACTCTTTTGGCGTTTTAAGCGTTTTTAGATAATCAAAAACGTGCTGCC
>JBBSUA010000440.1:0-1893 GCA_038235315.1 Pseudomonadales bacterium
AATAGGGCGCTTCGTGAACTCCGAAGCGTCTTTTTTAAGGCGATTAACCATCTCAAAATCCCATCCTTGCTGCGACTGTCCAGCTGAGCTAGTAGGGTTTACTAAATGATTGTATTCCGCCATAAAAGTAGGGTTGCGAACGATACGTTGTCAACAACATATTATCCAACCCTATTTTAAATGTATACTCTAAATAAGAAAAAACGCTCACCATATAAGGCGAGCGTTTTATTTTTAATTATCTGCTGCTGCAAAACGAAGATTATCAGCAATACGGCGCGCCCAACCTTTACCAAATGTTTGCCAAATTCTAAGATTAGTAAAAAAATCTAAGCGCTCAGCAAGAAATAGCAATATGATGTCGTTTTCGTCCATATACTTAACAGATGCTAAAGTTTTGGGTTCGATGATGCCGTCATCATTTGCACCAATTGCACGTTGCAAGAATTTAACGGCTTGTCGATTGCCGTGGTTGTATGCAGCATCAGTCAGCTGCCAGGCTATAAGTCAATCTAGCTGATCACCTTTGACTGCCTTATAGTAAGACTTATCTGTGATCTCTTTTGCCAGTACTTTTGGTAGCTTGCGCATATCGCCAAAGTAGCCATGAGCTTGTGCCACTCTTTTAGTAACACCATACATGGTCTCGCCACCTGGATCACTTGGATGGTTAACGTAACCGCCTTCATGCTTCATCAGCCGATCGAATATTAGATCAAATACGCTCATAACATTTACCTTGTTTTAGACATTAAAAAAACCCTCATTTGAGGGCGTTATTTATCAATATTATCAACTACCTTGTCGCCAATTTTCTCAGCGACTTTAGCCGCAATTTTCGGACTCGCTTTATCTAGCGCTACCAACAAATAGCCGGAAAAAGCGCCTACTGGAATTGCAATAAAGCAAATTGGTAGCAAATAAGTTAGCTCAAAGCGACGTTGCATTATCTCTGCTACTGCATTACCAGCAAGCGTCATCACTAAAGCGGAATGGGGTATGCTGAAAGATGCAGACCTCGCCAGCGCCAAGGGCGAATGGGTAGAAAATGGTAGTGTCATCGTCAATGAAGGCGTTCTCTTTCAAGCAGTAGCGCAAAGATACCTTAAACACTGCGAAGCTAATAATGACTCAAAGAAAGATTATCTAAGTGCATTAAATAAGCACTGGATGCCGAACATGGCACTGGTGCCCATTCACGATATAACGTCTGACATGATACGCGACATCATCGCTGACATAGACTTCAAGACCGATAAGACCTTGAATAACTGCCTGACTCCATTACGTGGCGTATTCGATAAAGCAATAGAATTAAAGTTGATCTCGCCAGCACAAAACCCAATGACCGCAATTAAGAATAAAAAAATACAATCAGGTTTGCCTGATCCTTTCACCCACGGTGAGATGAATGCGTTATTGAATTGGCTTGATGAAAATTTGGAAGGTAGTGCAAGATTTTATTATTGGTATTTTGAAGTGGCGTTTTGGACTGGATGCCGTCCCAGTGAGCTGCTTGCTCTAAGATGGAAAGATGTTGATTGGTTTAATAACTCAATCGTTATTAATAAGAGCCGTGTGCGTGGTGTGGAGAAACAAGTGACCAAAACGCATAATGTGCGTGAAGTTTATTTGAATGATCGATCTAAGCGAGCGTTTGAGATGCTACAAGGTATGCAGCTTAGTAGTATATACGTGATGATATGTCCAGAAACCAAACTACCCTTTTACAGTGAAAAACCTTCACGCATTAGATTGGTAGAAGCCATGAAAGAGATGCGAGTACGTCACAGACCAGCTTATAACGCCCGGCATACTTATGCTACGATGCTACTCATGGCTGATGTTAACCCGGTGTTTGTGGCTAACCAATTAGGCCACAGTTTACAGATG
>JBBSUA010000441.1:0-1867 GCA_038235315.1 Pseudomonadales bacterium
ATTCTAGCGCCTCATTAATATCAGCATAATTGGGCGATAGGCCATACAAATTCAATAAAAACGTTAGGTTTTGTGCCACTGTTAAACTTGTATTGATACCAAGCTGATGGGAGACGTACAACGGTTGAATAGGCAAACCTTGCGCGCCTAAATAAGCAACTTCTCCTGTCAGCACTGGCAGTAATCCAGCAAGCTGCATTAGTAAGGTGGTCTTACCTGTACCGTTGGCACCAATCAAGTGGCAAATGCTACCCGCAGATAAAGTAAGTATCACCCCTTCGCATAAAGGGATTTCACCACGTTGAACCGTCAGTTCATCAAATATCAGTATAGACGTATGTACAGCGGTCATCAAAACCTCTTATAATTGATAGCATGCAATAAATATTCACCACAAAAAAGCGACTAAGCCCATAGCATAATACGTTATGCTCAATACACCTTTATATTATACCAAATTGTCTATTATTATGACCTCAAAAGATACCCAAAACCTAATGACGCCTGCAACCTTAACCGTAGATAACTTAGTTGATGCGCAAGTTACTTTCATACAGCAGTGGTTACGCACACGCGCTGAACCATTAGCCATGGAAGCTTGGCACTGGTTTGGTATGCAGCCACTAAGCAAATATGTCTGTAGCGACGACTTGCAGCACCTTATTAATAACTGGTTACTTAGCCAGCCGATGAGTGAGGTAATGCGGGCAGATATTCGCGATATATTACATACCGTGATTTATCATCCAGCAAATGATAACGTGCCATTATCTGATATCATTGCTGATGCTCAAATTGACACGCTTGCTACTTATATTGGTCGTCATGAGCAGCAACGGGCTGTACTGATACACAGCCTTATCGGTAATGACACTTTTGCGGATCTATTGACCCAAACGCTATACCACGCCATTAACGACTTCATGGAAACGACTCTTGATAAAGCAGGTGGCGTCGGTAAATTGATGAAACTTGGACGCAGCTCTTTTGAGAAAGCGACCAATAATAACTTAGACGACAAGCTAAAAGCGTACCTACATCGTAATATAAAAGACTTGTCTCGCCGAGCTGAAAATAACGCGCAGGAACATTTATCTAATGATGAAGTCGCGCGCTTACTGGTTGGTGGTTGGGCACGTATTAAAGATCAGCCTATCAGCCAGATACAAACGTATTTAAATAATGATCCTGATAATGGTAGCATTATTCATATCGAAGCCAGCATACAACAGAGTTACAACCAGTTACGAATAACGCCGTATCTGCATAGTTTAGTTGCCTCATCAGTAGACACATGGTACGCCAATCATAAGTCTGATAGCATGGCTACATTCGCAGCCAGTTTAAATATTGATGAAAAGGCAATGGCACAATTCAGCACTGCGCTGCTTCCTATTGCTCACGATGCGCTTGACAGTAATTGGTTAACCGCTCATATTCGTGAAATGCTACAGGCTTTTTATACTCAGCCGACTATTAAAGCAAGCCTAAATTTTGATAGTTAAAGATGAATCTGTCACTTATTATCATAGTCTGTTAATTAGTCAGCCACCTCAATAAACAGTGTCTTATAATATATGAGTCAACATAATAAACTCAACTTATGGCAAAAAATCAAACGCTTCCTGACAACTTCAGCACCGCAAGCGATGGCGGATGCCGTTGCTACGCGGCATGATTCATCACGGATAGATTCTGTAGATACTGTTACTAATAAGACAAACAGTAGTGAAATGGATACTGAGATGACCGATAGAATTTCACTGAGTAAGCAGAGTGCTGACAACAGCGCTACACCTATTGTAGAGTATCTTAAACGTTATTTTCATAATAAGCAGTGGCACTATACCTATTATTCCCCTAGAGC
>JBBSUA010000442.1:0-1854 GCA_038235315.1 Pseudomonadales bacterium
GATGCTGGCAGCGCTAACAAAATCGCTCAGTCAAGATTCAGACCGTTATTATCCAGAGAGTAGTGCGGCATTTATTGGCAATGCGTCCCTATTATTACCATTGTTTGACACCTTACCTAATGTAGTTTTCTTTGTAAAAGACGATCAAGCACGGTACCAGCTCGCCAATAAAACCTTGCTAAAGCGCTGCAAAGTCAGTAAGCACGAAGATATTATTGGGTATACGACGGAGCAGATGTTTTCTAACCGCCAAGGTAAAGATTATATTATGCAGGATATGAAGGTATTGCGAGGTGGAAAACTAATTGTAGACAACTTAGAGTTGCACAGCTATGCATCAGGGCAGTTAGGATGGTGCATCACAAATAAGCTGCCTATTTATAATAAGCAGCAGCAGATAATAGCGATGGTTGGTATATCTGTTGATATAGATGAGGACAATGAGCGTATTCTACGTAAACACGCTCGCTTAGCCAATGTAGCACAGTTCGTACGCGACCATCTTGATCAAAAGATCAGTATTGCACAATTGGCAGAATTAGCTAATCTGAGTGTGTCACAATTAGAGCGTACTTTTAAAACTGTTTTAAATGTGTCGCCGTTACAGTTTGTTCAAAAGTTGCGCCTTGAATACGCCATCAAACTATTAGCGTTACCGGATATGTCAGTGACAAAGATATCATTGAACTGCGGCTATAGTGACCATAGTGCATTTAGCCGCCAGTTCAAACAATTTACCGGATTATCACCTAGTCAGTTTCGTAAAACCCATCTACTAGGGCGTGTCCTCAATTCACCTTACAATGAATGATAGTGCACGCTAAGTACAACATTGACTTAAAATTGCGAGCCAGTTTTTCATATCGAGTAGCGATACTACGAAAGTGTTTGAGTCTCGCAAACATATTTTCTACTAAATGGCGTAATTTATATAAATAGCTGTCAAAGTCTGGATTGGGTTGTTTGGCATTTTTCCTTTTAGGGATGACAGGTATCATATCGTGCATGCGAGCTTTGTCTCGGATAGGCTCTGAATCATAACCTTTATCCGCAATAAAGTAATCCGCTTGTCCAATCATTTCGATCAAGTCACCTGCAACTTGACTGTCGTGGACGTCACCCCCAGTGATTTTAAAATTGAGCGGATATCCATCGGCATCACAGGATAAATGTATTTTTGTAGTTGCCCCGCCACGGCTTTGTCCAATTGCTCGATCTTCACCAGGCCTAGCTCCACTTGCATGCTGGTGACACCGTATATAACTTCCGTCGATGAATACCCATTCCGTATCAATTTCTTTTCGTAAGCTAAAAAAAATTTCTCCCATAATCCGTTCTTCGACCAGCGATTAAAACGGTTATAAGCGGTTTTCCATGGGCATAACTCTATTGGTATGTCTCGCCATGGTGCACCTGTACGGAGTTTCCAAAGAATAGCTTCCATAACTGCTCGGTTATTCTCTGTTTTATAGCAACCATGTTGCTTCATAGTTAGCAGCAGCTGCTCCCAAAGATTATCGGTTAAGGCTTGTCTTGCCATTTTACCTATATACCTCATTTTTATTAAAATATGAGCTTCATTTTAGACTATATGTGCGCTTTTCTGAATTAGGGACACGCCCTAGTAGCTAACTGAAAAATAGTAGCTCACTGATAAATTTAAAACTACTGCGGATCTAACAATTCAATCCAATGCTTAACGGGTACTGATGATTTGGTGCCTAAATGTAGTTGGCAACCAACATTAGCCGTCACTATCTGTTCTGGATTACCAATTGTTAAGTCGGCTAGCTTATTGCTCAGTAATTGTTGACTCATCTTTGGCTGGAGTATCGAGTAGGTTCCAGCAGAGCC
>JBBSUA010000443.1:0-1847 GCA_038235315.1 Pseudomonadales bacterium
ATTTGCCATAGTCCGCAAAACTATCGACGGCATAATAGACATCACCATTATCAGCAGCATAAGCATAATCGCCTGTAACTAAGGTCTCAATTATCGATTGCATCTCATCAATATGATCGGTCGCACGTGGCTCTGCACTAGGTGACAAGCAACCAAGCGCATTGGCGTCTTCATGCATTGCTTCAATAAAGCGCTGAGTTAACGCCCCGATCTCCTCGCCATTCTCGGCAGCACGAGTGATAATCTTGTCATCGATATCGGTTATGTTACGAATATAATTAACGTCATAGCCCAATTGTGATAACCAGCGCACTACCAAATCAAAAGCAACCATAACCCGCGCATGACCAATATGACAATAATCATAGACCGTCATCCCGCACACATACATGCCAACTTTGCCTTCAGTGAGCGGCTTGAACGGACGCTTACCTCCAGTCAATGAATCATAAATCACAAGCTGAGACATAGTATCGGCAAGAGGTGTGGTCATAGTGGAAAAGCCTTTTTGTTGAAATTAAAAGAATAAATGGAAATAAGTAGTCGCTAATTAGGGCATGTTGAACATTCGCAAATAGGCACTGCTAATATCTAAAATGGATCTAACTATTATTTAAAAATAGCGGCAATATAAAATTTAACCCATTATCTTAGCGAAAACGGCTATAAAATACTACAATGAGCACGCAACTAACATTATTCAATCATAAAAACAGCTAAGGATTTAGAAATGGCCAATCGCTTAAGCAAAATTTACACTCGTACCGGAGATGATGGTAGCACTGGCATGGCTGATGGTAGTCGCGTTAGTAAAGCAGATGAGCTATTCAGTGTCATGGGCGATATTGATGAGCTCAACTCCCATATTGGGCTCGTACGCGCGCATTTCACAAGCGCTAACATAAGCAGCGCTTTGCCTGAGCGTTTGCAAAATCAAGCCAGCACGGACTTTAATCAAGCCCTTATCGTCGTTCAGCATTTATTATTCAATATCGGTGGTGAGCTTGCAATGCCCGAATATGAAGGCATCAACGCCACTCATATTGATTGGTTAGAGCAGCAGATTGATAGTATGAATAGTCACTTGCCACCGCTTAAAGACTTTATCTTACCTACAGGCTCAGTATTGGTCAGCCAACTGCATGTGGCGCGTACTGTCTGCCGCCGTGCTGAGCGCCAAGCCGTTATTCTGCAACAGCAGCGCCCTCAAGCGATTCGTAGTAATGCCGTCAAATTAATCAACCGTTTATCTGATTGGTTGTTTGTAGCGGCGCGCTTCTGCACTGACCCTGAGCAAGTCTCTGAAGTATTATGGGACAGTAAAGTATTGCAGAATTTGAATGACAGTGGAAAATAGATTGTAAGTTGATAATAAATTGACTAAAAAAAGCGCCCGCAATCTCATGAGGTTGCGGGCGCTTTTTTGTGAAAATATTTGTTAAAACCGTAAAACGATGATTAATTAGTGATTAGATGATTAATTAATAAGTAGCGCTCTCATCTTCAATTATTATCATATCGATACTGTCATCTTTAGGCACTAGTTTAGGGACAGTTGGTATAGTAGTCTCGCTGCTTGGCGCTGCTGTGCTTTGACTGTTATTCTGATTAGAACTCTGGCTACTGTCTTGATTGATCGTTGGTGGCGACGTAGGCTGAGCAGGTTGTGCAGGTGCGGTTGGTCGAGTTATAGTAGGCTGACGAATGGTCTGATTGTCGCTATTACTTTGTGTGGTAGCGCGTCGATCAGGTTGTTGTACGGCACGTTGGGCTTGTTCATTATCCATAACTGATTTAAATGCAGAACCTGCCATGACATCAGCCACGATAGTGATAAGCGCAGGCTG
>JBBSUA010000444.1:0-1834 GCA_038235315.1 Pseudomonadales bacterium
TGAAGAGCTAGACACGGGCAGATACCTGCTTAAATAGAAGAGAAAATAATAATTGAAGTATAGCAATTTCATTAGATAATATGGCGAACTCACTTAATTAATTCAGTATTCAAGCTCATTTTACGGATTTAACCCTATCTTAAAACGTTTAATTATTATAAAAAGGAGCGATTTTGCAATGCTTGTCCGAGAGTCATACTATCCAAATACTCAAGCTCGCCGCCCATCGGTACACCTTGTGCTAAACGTGTCACTTTATTCACATGGCGACTGACCGCTTCACTGATAAAGTGGGCTGTCGTTTGTCCTTCGACTGTCGTACCCGTCGCTAGTATTAACTCGTCGACGGGCTCTTGTTTTACCCGCCATACCAATTGCTCAATGTTTAGGTCATCAGCGCTGATACCATCTATTGGTGATAGGTGTCCGCCTAACACAAAATAACGTCCGCGATAGCCTGCAGTTTGCTCAATCGCCATAACATCGGCAGCCGTTTCGACCACACACAATATATTGTCATCACGTCTTGGATCTTGACATAAAGGACAAATCTCATCATCACTAAAACTATGACAGCGTTGACACTCAACAATATCACGCATTGCTTCATCAAGCGCTTGAGCTAGCGCCATGCCTTGTGGGCGTTTTTTAGTTAATAGGTGCAACGCCATACGTTGAGCACTTTTTTGACCCACACCCGGTAAGATACGCAATTGTTTGACAAGCTGATCGAATTTGGCAGTAAGCAAGATGATTTCCTTTAAGTATAAGGCAAATAAATAAACCATAAAATCTCAAATCGTAGCTATAAAAATGGGGTCGTATCGTATTGATAACAACCCCACCACAATTTAATAGCTACTTCGATAGTCAGTCTTTACAACTAATTAACGCTTAGAACATACCTTGCATACCCGGCGGCAGACCCATGCCTGACGTTGCACCAGTCATTGTTTCTTCATACAAATCGTCCGCTTGGCGAACGGCGTCGTTGATAGCAGCGGCAATTAAGTCCTCAATCATATCTGGCTCATCTTCAAGCAAACTTGGATCAATACTGATACGCTTAACCACATGACGACCCGTCATCGTTACCTTGACTAGACCACTACCTGCTTCAGCATGCACTTCTTTGTTGGCCAGCTCTTTTTTTGCTGATTCAACATTGGCTTCAACTTTCTTTTGCATCGTTTGTGCTTGTTGCATCAATGCTTGAATATTCATAATCGCCTCTTTTTCTTTATAAGAATAAATGATTGTTGGTAATGTTAACATAATCCACTGACAGCGATTATAACGCTATCGTTATAAACTGTCTAAGCCACGCGCCAAATCTTTGATAATATCTTCAACATCTTCAAGCCCTACCGACAAACGAATCAGACCATCTTTGACGCCAGCCTCAGCACGGGCTTCAGGCGATAGACGAAAATGAGTGGTGGTCGCAGGATGGGTAATAGTACTTTTAGCATCACCTAGATTATTGGTAATAGAGATCATTTGCGTGGTATCAATGACATGCCATGCCGCCGATTTTGCATCAAGCGTATCAGTAGGACTGACCTCAAAACCCATAATCGCGCCATAACCGTCTTTCATGTGATGTTGACGTTTTGCCAATTCATGAGCGGGATGATCAGGTAGACCTGAAAAATGGACGGTGCTAACTTTAGGGTGATTGTCCAAAAACTGGGCAACTTGATTGGCATTGCTACAATGTGCTTGCATCCGCAACTTAAGCGTCTCGAGACCTTTAGTAAATACCCACGCATTAAACGGACTCATGCTAATCCCGCCTGAGCGCACTACAGTAAAGGCCTCTTGCATCAGCGCA
>JBBSUA010000445.1:0-1830 GCA_038235315.1 Pseudomonadales bacterium
ATCAACAATTATCGTTTCTGATTCCTCTTATTGGAGCAAAAAAATGTATTAGACAACTTTAAAATCAAAAAAAATACCGAACGTTATGTCCGGTATTTTTAATAACAAAGAGCAATTTTGATTTAATCTAAGCCCAACCATCCAATGTACCTGCCCAACCTTTTACCAATGGTGCTGACATGGCTTCTAATAAGTCAATATGAGCGTCATCCATATTGAGTGCTGGAATATAATGATACTCTTGCCCACCTGCCTCAATGAAGTTTTCACGGTTTTCAATTGCTAGCTCTTCTAAGGTTTCTAGACAATCCGCTGAGAATGCTGGACTGAGAATTTGTACTGACTTCACGCCAGACTTCGCCCACTCATCTAATACCACATCGGTATAAGGCTTGACCCATTCTTGCTTACCAAAGCGCGACTGGAAGCTGATAATCCACTCATCTTCACCTAAGCCTAGCTCATGGGCGACTTGCGCAGCGGTACATTTACAGCGTCTGGGATAAGGATCGCCTTTGTCCATGTACGGCTGCGGTATTCCATGAAAACTGAACATCAACTTTTCAGGCTTACCATGCTTGGCTTGAAAGCGGCGAATGCTATCTGCCAAAGCTTTGATATAGAGTGGATGCGCGAAGTAATCCTTTACGATAGTCATATTAGGCAGATTGCGCTGCTTAAGTGACCACTTAGTAATCGCATCATAGACTGCGCCTGTTGAGGTCGCTGAATATTGAGGAAATACGGGCAACATGACGAAGTGATCAACACCCTCGCTACGTAGCTTATCCATAACGTCAGGTAAGCCTGGATTACCATAACTCATCGCAGCGTGTACAGATACCCGAAACGGCGCAGCGCTATCAATCAAACGCGACTCTAGCATTTCGACTTGGGTATTGAGGATATTACGCATCGGCGAGTCGCCGTCCCAAATACTGGCATAGGCTTCTGCTACGCGTTTGGGTCGACTCGGTAGTACGAACAAGTTCAGAATAATCGCCCACAAAAACTGTGGAATCTCAATCACTCGTGGGTCTGATAAAAACTGACGTAAATAACGTCGTACCGCAGGTGCGGTAGGTTCGTCAGGTGTACCAAGATTGATAAGCAAGACGGCAATACGCGGAGGCAGTTCAGGTTTCATAGCGTCACATTTTATGAGAAATTATGGAATAAAAGGAAATTAACCTATTATTAAATGGCTAAAAAGGACTTGAATAATCAGATAAATGGTTATTAAGCCTTTATTAATAGCGCACAGGAATTGTTAATTAAATACTATCAATTCATAGTGCTAATAATAGCCGTTAGTGTAGCATTTTATAAGAGCTAAACGCATAGTGAAAATGGTTGTTACACAATTTGATACGGATTCGAATGCACCCACTAAAAATAAAGTCTCCGTATGATGGTTGTACTCATGCGTCCATCGCCATACAATAGGCAAGCATAGCTATAAAGTACATGACCTTATTGCTTTTATTTGATTTTATTGATGACTGTTGTCACGCGAGGTAGCTTTGAACGCACGCCCTGATATTACTAGCGACCATTCTACTAGTGGCCATCCTACTAGTGATCAACCTGCACAGCATTCTGACTCGATTGATACAGTAGATTCCATTGGTTCGATGGACTCAATGGGATCAGTTGGCTCGGTGGGCATTGTAACGCCGCAGAATTTTCATTTTGCTGAGCCATTAACCTTGGAGTGCAACCGTACCCTGCCTTCATTTGACTTAGTGAGAGAAACCTATGGCACATTAAATAGCGATCACTCAAATGCCGTACTGATTTGTCACGCCTTGTCTGGTAGCCACCATGCCG
>JBBSUA010000446.1:0-1812 GCA_038235315.1 Pseudomonadales bacterium
AACCCGTTGGGCAGCTATCGATGGCGATATTATGAAGTCTGCCACTACCAAAGAGCTTTGGGCATTGGCGACACGTTTAACGCCAAAGCACGATTCAGGATTATTTGCGCAAGCGATGATGGATATGGGCGCGACTTTATGTACGCGCCGTAGTCCTTCCTGCTCACTATGTCCGTTACAGGAGGATTGTCTAGCACACGCTCAAGCGCGTGAAACAGATTATCCGGTGAAAGCAAAGAAGCAGCCAAAACCAAGTAAGTTTAGCAATGCCCTACTCATTCAAAATACTGATGGTAAAATATTGTGGCTTCAGCGTCCAGATAATGGTATTTGGGGCGGCTTATGGAGTTTGCCATTAGCGTTTATAGAGAAAGTTGCAGGGTCAGTTAAAAAAGAAACTGATAATCAGCCGTTGAAGGTTGCTAGCAATGAGCAAGTATACGAAGCTGAATTTACTACTGCTGAACAAATCATTAACGAGTGGTTAAGTCAGCATCAGCTTAAAACGGAGTCAGTGACTAACGACTTATTCGATGAAGTATCATCACCTATTAAGCATTCGTTAACTCATTTTCATTGGTATCTGACGCCGCAGCAATTAACCTTAAATGCTAAGCAATCTCAAGAATTAACGACATTATTGAAAACAGCTGAGATTAATGTGAACTGGCTAAACGCTAGTGATGCTCAAGCGACACTTGGTTTACCTCGAGCAATGGTGAAGATTTTGGAGCTTTAACAAATGAATATTTGGGTCAACTAGTTGTAAAGTGTTTACTCATTATTTCACGGTCATAGTCCAATAAATAATCGTTAAAATCATTAAATAGTCTTTTTTTCAAATTATAATTTGACCCAATGATATCCATCCCTCTATCATCATACGGATGGACTAAAATTTGTAATTCAGGACTAAATAAGTAAATGTTAGCGCTTATTTTTGGATTAACATTGAAATCAGACGCAACAGCAGACCATAATAAGCTCAACATTTTCGTTCGGTCGATAGGAAAGATGATAAAAGTTCTAAAGTAACTTTCATCTTCTTCCTGCGAATATTGTTCTTGCCAAATTTCGCATGTCAGTTTGTCAAGTTTAATATCGAAGCTATTTAATTGTTTAAAAACTGATAAGTTTGTTAATAATCCTGCTGCACCGTAAAAGCTAATACATGCATACAAATCATCTTGCTTACTAAAAATATTATCGAGAACCTTAATACCTTTTGAAAAAGCTTGGTGAAACATTTCTATAAATGAGCCACCTATAGACAATTCCAAACGCAATGATTGTTCATGCACGTAGAACAAAGTATGTTCAAAAGCTTTTCGTCCAAAAATTTGATACGCTGCTTCTCTAATAAGAAACTTATCATTTATCATTTCAACCTCAACAGTTTATAAAATTATTTTTATATCCACCCAATAATCTTTACAAACGTAAACATAGAGACAAACCATAAAACTAAGACTTTGGCACGCGCAAGCGCATCAAACCTTCTTGCTGTACCGTTGCCACCAATTTACCATCTTGCCAAAACTGACCATGATTGAGCCCCATATCATTGGATGTCGTATCGCTCCACATGTCATATAGCAGCCAATCATTCAGATCAAAATCGCGATGAAAATGCATCGAATGATCAATACTCGCTGCTTGCAAGCCACTGGTCATAAAGCTAACACCATGCGACATAAGCCCTGTACCAACCAGATAAAAATCAGATGAAAACGCCAATAATGCTTGCTGAATGGCGATAGGCTGTGAGCCTAATTCACGAATACGCAGCCAGTTTGCTTGTTTAGGTTTCAT
>JBBSUA010000447.1:0-1810 GCA_038235315.1 Pseudomonadales bacterium
CAAGGGGTGGCATGTCTTGGACTTTTACTGCATCATGATTTGAGTTTGCCAATAATTTTTCAATATCGTTAACTTTTCGCCAGTCATTAAGGTTTATAAAACGGTTAAGCCAAACATCATCAGTATCACAATCGGCAATAATTAATTCAAATAGCTTTAATGATATCCATTCATGACGATAGGGGTCGCCTTGCTTAGTGGCTACTTGTAATTTTTTTTGAAAACCAATTGTTGATTTACCTATGTCATGAAGTAGCGCTGCTATGGTTGCGATAATTTGAATACTACTGGCATAATGCCATTCGTTTTCCCACTCAGCGTGCATGATATTTCTTTTGGTGCGATTAACAGGAACCACCCCAACCTCATTAAACCTACGCTTATTACCTACCACCCATACCAGCTCGGTCAGCTGGCGCGACTTATTGCGATGACAGCTCACCGCCGTTGACTTCGTTGCTGAACTACGTAGCAACTGCTTAACGGTTTTCAGACCTTCTTCAGTGATAGCCGTCTGCCAGACATTATCACCAATCCGATTAGCGAAAGCGTCCAAAATACGCCTAGTTCGACCTAGAGCCTTTTTTTCACACTGCGAGACAAGAGTGACTATCATTTATGCCTCCCAATCTTTAGTCATAGCAATCTGCTTGATGACTTCAAATTGATAATCTAGCGCCTTGTGTTTAGTAAACATATTTAGACACTCTTGACGAAACTCTTGCTCACTCATATTTTCGCTCGCGCAGATGAAGGCGAGAGGTAGCACTAGCGCATCTTTGATAATATCGGCGATATCAAATACTAAAGCACCGCGCCGAGTCTTGCCGTGCATTACCGCAAAGCCATGTGGAATGCCCAATGTCCATGCTGTTGTCGCTCCAAGTCCGTAGGCTAAGTAGTTACCGTGATTCAAAAAGCCATTGGCCTTATCGATACCTTCATGCTCACGAGTAAAGCCATCATAACCTGTGTTTTTCGCTGCTAATTTGTACAGCTGCTTGGTCAATCTCGCCTCTAATTGCAGTAGGTGCATCACCTCCATTTGTTTATTAATCTGGCGGACGTTATCTTGGATCAGCGTTTGTACCGCGTCATTACTACTATCGAAGCCCCAGCGCTTTAGCTCACTGTCCTTACTCCATACCGTCTGCAAATAAGCCAATCGTGCATGTTGCAACAGTTTCGCTGCCATTAGACGCTTATCATCATCCCACCACCAACTCATCCAGCCTTGAATATATTCTGTTGGTCGATATTCACTTTGCGGCGTCATCCACTCGACATAGACTTCACGTTCAGCGCCCATAAACAAGGGCGAGCCGCCACCACCACAAAAACCCACTAAGACGCCAGCTTGTGAGAGCAGACGCATCGCCGCTTGGGTGATGGAAGTTCCTGTGCCAAGTAGGATAGAGGTAGTATTAGCGATAGGAATGTTATAGAACAGATTGGCTTTATCCTCTTCAGTTAGATAGAGAATACGACCATCTTTTTGCATTACCCTACAATGGGATAAGTAGTAGATATTGGCACGTTTAGAGTGCAAAATAGTTTTTAGGTCTGATGAGGCAAAGCTATTATCGGTATAAGCGTTGCTAGGTTTTGCCATAGTAGTTCCGTCCATTGGAAGCATTGCAAAGTTTAATATAAATTTACTTTAACGGAACTATTTCGGTAAAACAATTTATAAATAAGTCTTTACGACAACAGATGTCGTCGATAACTAAAAGACAATAAAAAGCCAAACAACCTAAGCTATTTGGCTTTCAATGCTTAAAACAATTTATCGGTTGTTATGCTCACGCCA
>JBBSUA010000448.1:0-1802 GCA_038235315.1 Pseudomonadales bacterium
ATTCAAGCTATTCTAAAAGCGGATATTGATAAAGCGCCTGCTGCAATCAAAGATTATATGGAAGGTATCAAGCAAGCTCGTTTTACTTATGACAGTAAAGTTTATCCGGGCTCACCTTGGTGGATTGCCCATCATATTGAAAAAAACCCTGATAGCGGTGTACGTGGTGAAGCCTTTGAAGCCAAAGCTAGCGAGTACGATGCGCTAAACTATCAACTGCATAAATTACCAATTGGTATTCATCATCGTGACGCTTTTGAAGGCATTACTGCCGTTATTCCACCACAGGAAAAGCGTGGTCTTATCTTTTTAGATCCTCCTTACGAGCAAGAGCATAAAGACTTTACCCGTCTAATCAATCTGCTAGTAGCGTCTTATAATAAATGGCCACAAGGTACTTATGCCTTATGGTTTCCTATCAAGAATATCGACGCAGTTGAGCTGTTTTATAAAAAGCTAAAGCGTACAGAGATGAGACGTCAGCTGATCTGTGAGCTGAATATCTATCCAAACGATGTTGCGGTCGGTCTCAATGGTACGGGTATGCTTATTATCAATCCACCTTGGCAGTTTGATAACCATGCGCGTGAGATATTACGTTTCTTACAGCCCGTATTAAAAGTCGCCGATGCACCGAATCTCTCACCAGATAGCGCGACCAATGTACGCTGGCTAGTTGGCGAATAAGGATACTGTGTATGAGCACTGAGCAACCGCCCAATAACTCAAGCGACTTAGATAGCAATCACCCAAATACTAGCCCTCTAAACGACGGGCTATCGCGTGATCGCTTATTGCAAGATAGTGCCGCTACCCAGCCGCCTTTTGTCGATGAGCATGAGTTTAATATTCGTCTAGCAGATAACGATAATTATGACGGTCTGACTTTTGAGGTTATTGAAGCAGAAGTTGCTGAAGGTAAGCGAGTAGTGAGTCGCGGTGTTTATCTAGCGCCTAACCTGATTACTACTTTGTCACTACTATATGGTTTTTTCTCTATTTTAGCCAGTACCCAAGGTGAGTTTTACAAGGCATCTTTGGCGATTTTTCTATCAGCTATTTTGGATGGTGCAGATGGTAGGGTGGCTCGTATGCTCAATGCACAGAGCCCGTTCGGTGAGCAGTATGATTCTTTAGCTGATATGCTGGCCTTTGGTGTTGCTCCTGCCATTTTAATTTATAGCTTTGCTCTAGGACCATTAGGCCGTATTGGTATCGGATGTGCCTTTGTGTTTACTGCTTGCGCCGCTTTTCGTTTGGCGCGCTTCAACGTACAGGTTGCTACTGTCGATAAAAAGTACTTTGTTGGTCTTGCAAGTCCATTAGCCGCTATCTTAGTGACTGCTGCCGTGATGGTTGCGGTTGATCATAACGAGTGGGTCGGACAATATGATGGATTAGTCATGGGATTGTTTGCTGCTTGGGTAGTTATCTGTGGTCTATTAATGGTCAGTAACGTCAAATACTATAGCTTCAAAGAGTTTGACAAAAAGAAAGTTCCTTTCGTAGTGCTTATCGTTGGCGTACTGATACTGAGCATTGCCATATATGACATACCTGTTGGCATTTTAGCTATAGGCATTATTTATGCGTTGTCAGGCATTGTGACCACGTTAAAAGCTAAGATTAAGTGAATGTTATAAAGTAAGTATGAGGGGTAGTTTGATAAATTATCTAATTAATTTCCGAAACCCCTTGACCCCCAATCAAATACACGTATAATGCCACCCTGTCGGAGAGGGAAGCTAATTTGAGTAAGTGGTTTACCACTTAGGATTAAATTAGAAAAATAACTTCTTGAC
>JBBSUA010000449.1:0-1790 GCA_038235315.1 Pseudomonadales bacterium
CGCTAAGCTTAGCTTATGATCTCGATAAAAACAGTGAACGCGGTACATGGACAATACGCCCACACAACCCCAATTATGTTTTGCCTTTATTCTATACCGTCGATCCTAATTTAAGTCCAAACAGCCCATCGAGAGAAGCAGAGGCTTTCACTGCTAATGATATACGCAATACGGAATTGAAGTTTCAATTATCCCTAAAAACTAAAGTAGCTCAGGATTTATTTGATACGAATGCTGACCTATGGTTTGGTTATACTCAGCAGTCGCATTGGCAAGTTTATAATGAAGACAATTCACGTCCCTTCGAATCCACTGATTATCAACCAGAGATTTTCTTAACTCAGCCAGTAACGGCCAATCTACCCTTTGGCGGTCGTTTGCGAATGTTAGGTGTGGGGGCAATGCATCATTCAAATGGTCAGTCTGATCCGTTATCGCGCTCGTGGAACCGTATTTATCTGATGGGTGGCGCTGAATGGGGCAAGTTCTCTATCGTGCCTCGTGTGTGGACGCGTGTAGGTAACGAGGATGACTCTAGCGAAGATAACGAAGATATCGAAGATTTTATGGGCTACGGTGACATAAAGTTCGCCTATGATTTGCCTAAACAACAGAGTATCAGTGGTACCTTACGTTACAATCCTGCGACTAATAAAGGCGCGGCGCAGATTGATTACGTCTATCCGCTGACAAAAAACGTCAATGGCTATGTACAGTTGTTCCAAGGCTATGGCGAGTCTATTATTGATTATAACTATGAAAATACGGCTATTGGTGTCGGAGTAGTACTTAATGACTGGAAAGGGTTTTAGGATAGAAAATGCCCAATAAATACAGTTGATTCACTTTAAAATCGATACAGTGCTGCTGGAATATATTTTGCGTAGCCTCTGTCAGCGTAGACACAGCAAGCAAGTAAAATTTATACCAGTAGCACGACATGACGCATCAATTTTATTTCGAACTGACTATAGCGCCAATCTACCAAGGTCAGATAGTTTAACTCAACGACGCTATTCTGATTTTAATGGCCCTTGATAAGGAGCTATCTATGCTGCATTTAGCACCCTATCAAAGTGGATTATGGTTGGCAGAGTACCTCAATAGACGCTGTCAACTCTGCCAAATCTATCGTAGTGCACCACGAACACTAGAACAACATAGTGAGCGTTCACTGAGTGATCGCTTATTCTATAGATTTAACAGTGGACTGCTTTGTTCGCGCTGCCATGACAGCATAGCGTGGCAGCCACCGTCTTTTTCCGTTGATATTGCTTCAGGCACTTCTCTATCTATTCAACCGGCCACTTACTACGATTATCCTATTCGCCAAGTCATTCGTGCTTTTAAGCATCACGAAGACATGACCAAACTACCACTACTAGTACATGTATTGCGTCAGCTGCCAAGACCAAAAGGCTGTCACAGCGGTAATAGCGTCATTTTACCGATGCCGACCACACCCAATCGTCTTATCAAGCGTGGATTTGATCCTTTGACGATTCTATCTGCCTATTTATCCAAGCATTGGCAAATACCGTTATGGCATGGTGCTCAACGAGTTGATAATACGGTTAGTCAACAGGGATTGACACGCAGTGAGCGACTGACTAATTTAAATGATGCTTTCGTCATCAATGAGTTACCACCAGCTCGACGTATATTATTGTTTGATGATGTCGCAACGACAGGGGCAAGCTTACAAGCATTGGCTCATGCACTATATGCTTATGCAATCTTCGATTCAAATCCCGCCTTTAATGCTCATATCTCTAGCGAGCATCCTAATC
>JBBSUA010000450.1:0-1784 GCA_038235315.1 Pseudomonadales bacterium
CGTACCACGCGCTGACGGTAATTGGCAGGTAACTACAGATAATAGCGATGAGCTTATTATGGACTTACTAAATGCTGATGACAAAGTGACTGCGACAGTGACGATTAAAGCACCTACGACGGTTTAAGATAGCCTTTTAAAAAGAAGCCTGTCAAAAAGTTAACTAAGCGCTGTCGTTCAAGCAAAAGTCAGCGATATATTATTAAATATGTCGCTGGCTTTTTTATGTCGAATTTTAGTGCGCACAGAGTACTATAGTCAGTTCGAAATAAAATCGATACGTCAATGTTGTCGTGCTACTGGTATACATTTTACTTGCTTGCTGTGTCTACGCCAACAGAGGCTGCGCAAAATATATCCCAGCAGCACTCACGGTATCGGCTTTAAAGTGAATCAACTATATTGTTTTACAATCATTTTAAATGATACGTATTGTATCGCTAAGATTGACAATCTTGCGTTTGAAGCGTTATAGTGGATTATGCTATAAAACCTATTTAGGGAAAAATACGTGCGCCTACTATGTGCGTATTAAGTGTATGTACAGCGTATACCAGCAAAATAAAAAGCAAAACGAAAGGACTCGTTATGACGCAACTCTCCCATTTAGACACCATTATCAGCGCTGCTCCGCGAATTAATATGGGCGCACGCTCTGCCAATGCACCATTAAGCCAAAGCTATGATAAAGGTCCTGACGTGCCACTTATCGAAGCAACTATCGGTGACTTTTTTGATGCTATAGTGGCTAAAGACCCTGAGCGTGAAGCCTTGGTGTCACGCCATCAAAATATCCGCTGGACTTATCGTGAGCTACAACAACAAGTTAATCAGCTGGCAAGTGCCATTATTGAGATGGGACTGGCAATTGGTGATCGTATTGGTATCTGGTCACACAACAATGCTGAATGGTTATTGATGCAATTAGCCACTGCCAAAGTTGGCGTCATTTTAGTTAATATTAATCCCGCTTACCGCACTTTTGAGTTGCAGTATTCTCTCAATAAGCTAGGGTGCTCGGCTTTGGTATTAATGCGTCACTTCAAAAGCAGCGATTATGCGCAATTGATTCGTGAGCTGTGCCCTGAGATTTATCATAAAAGCTACGATCAGCTTGATTTGATCGAAATTCCTACGATTGAGCGTATCATCTGGATTGATGAGCCGAATAGTACGGAGGACTTTGATTATATGCAGAAGTTCTCGGCGTGGATAGCTGAAGGTGATGCTAGTGATCCGCGTGTCGCTGAACGCCAAGCTCAGCTCAAAAACACTGATTCTATTAATGTACAATTTACCAGTGGTACGACAGGTACGCCAAAAGGCGCAACTTTAACTCATCGCAATATTCTAAACAATGGCTACTTTATCGGTGAGGCCATGAACCTAACCGAAAAAGATAGACTATGTATCCCCGTACCGCTATATCACTGTTTTGGTATGGTACTTGGTAACTTAGCCGTATTAACCCATGGCGGTTGTATTCTCTATCCCAATGATGGCTTTGATGCTTTGACGGTGTTACAAACGGTTGAAGAAGAGAAATGTACTGCCCTGCATGGCGTGCCAACGATGTTTATTGCCATTCTCGATCACCCAGATTTTGATAATTTTGATTTATCTACGTTACGTACGGGCATCATGGCAGGCTCTAGCTGTCCGATTGAAGTAATGCGTCGGGTCATTAATAAGATGCATATGAGTGAGGTCACTATCGCTTATGGCATGACTGAGACCAGTCCCGTTTCTTGTCAAACCAATGAGCACACGCCACTAGAAAAGCA
>JBBSUA010000451.1:0-1777 GCA_038235315.1 Pseudomonadales bacterium
AAAGTACATCTGATATCAGCACTTTATGGTAATGGTGTGGGTAATCTTTATCCGTCCATTTTGCGTGCTTATCAGTCTTCAATGTTCGAAGTATCGACCAATCGTTTAACCCAAATTTTACAAGATGCCGTTGCAGCCAATCCGCCGCCAGCAATTTCTGGTCGCCGTATTAAACTGCGTTACGCGCATATCGGTGGACATAATCCGCCTGTTATCGTCATTCATGGTAATCAGACAGGGTCATTACCTAAAAGCTATCAGCGCTATCTTGAAAACCAATTCCGTGAAGTCTTTAAACTTGAAGGCACGCCTCTTAACGTGGTGTTCAAACTCAATGAAAATCCTTATGCTAGTAAGAGTGATACGCCAACTAAAGCAAAAACACAGCAACTGCGCCAACGCGAGCGTAATCGCGCTCAGAAATTTACCACACGTGACAAAAAGGGTGATAAAAAGGGTGATAAAAAACGCTAAAGACAAAGAGCGGGTTTAAGCATTTTTAGAGTGTACTGACTATAAGAGTATCATCAAAAATAGTCATTGCAGATAGTCATTGAAAAAATTGAATCGTTCCCCTTGTGATGTTCCCTAAACATAAGCTGCTCCACTATGATTGAGTGACATGCGTATACTTTCTGCCAGAACTATTCCTAGAGTGGTGCGACGTTCTATTTTACAAGGCGTCGCTGTAGCTCTTGTTGTCGCTTTTTTATTATCCTTTGTCTACAGTTTTGTTTATCACTATCAACAGAAACGTTTCAACATCCAACAGTTAGCCAATTTGATTGCCCAAAGTGCTTCAACGCCTGATGGTGCTAATTTGGTTGCCAGACAAGTGAGTCTGTTGCTAGATGAAAACCCTAGTATAAAGAGCATAGTATTCTATTCATCCGACCGTCCTATTGCCAATCTCAATCAAGCCGCTATCGAAGATACGAGCAAAAATTGGTTCAATGCGTTGTTTGCCGATACGATCAGTGTCAATCGACCCGTCACCAGTCGCTATCTTGATATTGACGATACTCAGCGTGGCACGTCCATTCAACAACCTTCTAATACCTCATCTATCAATGATGCGACTTTAGAATCGTCAGCGGCTCAGCTTGCCGATCGTGATACGTTAATAGGCTACATCAACATAACCTTAGATATCAAAAGACTGCGCTTAGACTGGTTTTTTGGTAACATTTTGCCTTGGTTGGCGACTATTATGTTGGGTTTGGGCGGGGTGGCATTCATACTGCGTAAACTGAATTGGTCGACTCAAGATATTGCCAGACTTGCTACCGTATGTGACATAGTCATAAACGATCCGCAACTTGAGCGCCTACCAGTGATTCAACAACGTTTTGAGTTTCAAGAGCTTATTCTCATCAAGAAGACGCTTGTTGTATTATTTGATAGATTACGATTGGCTAGGCGTGACTATGAGTCGCTTGCAGACTTTGAAAAGCAATTACACAATAAGGATTTATCGCTTAACCTGCAGCGTCATAATTTTCAAAGTATGATTACGCACGAGCTAAAGACTTCGCTTAATGCTATCTCAGGTGGTCTACAGCTACTAGATAACCAATATATGAATGATGAGCAAAGAGATACCTTAGATATTATTCGTAAAGGCAGCCAGCATTTAGAGTTAACACTAGAGCAAATCATTCAACTCAATAAAATAGAAAAAGGTCAAGTGATTGTCAGCTCCATTGATTTTAATCCTTTGCAAATAATTTCTGACTTAATTGAACAATTTGAGCCAGCGGCTAAACAAAAGGATTTA
>JBBSUA010000452.1:0-1748 GCA_038235315.1 Pseudomonadales bacterium
ACCTGACGAGATTCTGATGCTTCTTTATCAAAGAATAGCTTATACACATCTTTAGTTAGTGAGCTCGATACTACTAACAGCTGTGATGATATGGTGCTCATAATCGCTGCTAAGATTGCTGCTAGTAAGAAACCTGATACTAGTGGTGTAAACAAGAACTGCGTGAATACTAAGAAGATCGTCTCAGGATCATCCAAGGTCATGGCTGTCTTTTGCACATAAGCGCGACCAGCAAAACCAGTAGATAATGCACCGATTAAACTGATAATCATCCAACTCATACCGATATTACGTGCTGTTGGGACATCTTTTACAGAACGAATCGCCATAAATCGAACAATGATATGTGGTTGGCCAAAATAGCCCAGTCCCCATGCCATCAGTGAAATAATACCCATAAACGTCATACCGCTAAAGATATTTAATAAATTTGGATCAATATTTCTTACGGCTTCAGTTGTTGTTGATATACCACCTAGGTCAGTAAAAGCAACGATAGGAACGATAACCATGGCAAACAGCATAATAACGCCTTGCACAAAGTCAGTCATTGATACCGCTAAGAAACCACCGAATAAGGTATAAGCAACGACCACACCCGCAGTGACCCATAAACCAGTACTATAAGAAAGATTCAGCGAGCTTTCAAACAATTTACCACCACCAACTAAGCTAGCTGCAGTGTAAACCGTAAAGAATAAAATAATAACTATCGCTGAAAACACACGCAGCATGTGTGATTTGTCTTCAAAGCGGTTAGCAAAGTAATCAGGCAAGGTGATCGCATTGTCTGCCACTTCAGTGTAAACACGTAATCTTGGCGCAACAAGGATGTAGTTCAAAAATGCACCAATCGTCAAGCCGAGTGCAATCCAAATACTAACGACACCGTCAGAATACATGTAGCCTGGCAAACCAAGCAACAACCAACCAGACATATCTGATGCACCGGCTGACAGTGCTGTTACTGCAGGGCCTAAACTACGCCCACCAAGCATATAACCTTCAGTGTCATTGGCTTGCTTAAAATAAGCCCAAACACCAATCCCAATCATTACTAAAAAATAGGCGCCAAGCGATACTAGCACGCCATTGGATACTCCGTTCATATAACTGTCCTTAGCCAACGAGTTGGCTTTAATTACATTCAACTATAAAATTTACTATTGAACGACAATATTTAAAGGTAAAAACCATTGAAGTAAGGGTAATGATTTCCAACCTACACTAAGGATCTGCTTTTAGATTTAAATGATTAATACTCGTGTAGCTGATAATAAAAATATCGTCTGGATATTCTTAATTAATCTCTATGCATATAACCAATCATTTAAAACCGCTCAAGCTACTGCTGAATAAAAATATCTTATAAAATAGCAACTCACTAATCCATAGCATTATTAACAATAGTCGCTTATTAGTAAATTTTTTATTTAAATACTAGATAATAAACGCATCTAATATCATAATATTTGATACTCAAGCTAAAATAGCTCATTACAGAAACTAACCAATTACTCATAATACTTTTATCGTTTTCGCAATAGCGAGAGGATAGAAGTGCTTAAAAAATGACCATCGGTACTGTTCTCGTAACCATATGTATCAAAAACAGGATTTTTTGCATTATAACGCATAGAAATAACAATTGCGAATCATTCTGACACAAGAGTAAGTTTGTTTTGTTACAAGAAAGCTGACATAAATTCAGTTTTAAGGAGCAGTTAACTTGGTTTTTTATTTACTAA
>JBBSUA010000453.1:0-1714 GCA_038235315.1 Pseudomonadales bacterium
TCCTCAAATTTGGTGACGAGCAGCTGATTAATTTTTAAATTACTGGTTGCCAGTATCTCAAAACGATAATTTGCATATTCGATGCTATCTGTCTTTTTAGGAATTTTGCGTAACATATACATCATAAACCCACTGATAGTTTCATAGTTTTGGCTGTTCGGAAGATTAATAATACCTAAGGCACGAATCACGTCTTCAATGGGTGTCATACCATCAACTAGCCATGAATTATCAGTACGCTGAATGATTGGCTGTTCCTCTAACGTCACAAGTTCACCCATGACAATACTCATGACATCTTTTAGGGTGATGACGCCGACGACCAATGCATATTCATTGACAATAACGGCAAAGTCGGCCCCAGTAGACTTGAAGGTCTCTAACACTTCAAACAGTGATAAAGTATCTGGCACAAACAGTGCTGGTTTTAGCAAAGCTTTATCCGTCAAACATATCTTCTGTTGCTCAAGTACGGCTGCCAAAAAGGTACGGGATTCGACATAGCCGACGATGTGCTCTAGGTCATCATCATTACATACCAAAAACTTATTATGCGGCTGCTTAATCATGACCTCAACTATCTGCTCGGTCGTAGCTTGGGTATCGAAATAGACGATGTGTTCGCGTGGGTTCATTACTGAGGTGACCGTACGCTCTTGCATCTCAAAGATATTTTCAATCAGATGATGCTCATGATGTTTAATGACACCTGCTTCTGCTCCAGCATCCATGATCGCGTATATATCTTCTGAAGTCATATTATCTTGGCGTATGGTTGAGATGCCAAACAGCTTAAAGAGCAGGTTCGCTGCGCCATCAAACACCCAAATAATAGGCTTTAATATAAAAATTAAGAATATTATTGGGCGTACTAGTTTTACAGCAATCGCCTCAGTATTTGACATAGCAAGACGTCTTGGCATTAAGTCTGCAAATAGTGAAAAAATACTCGTGACCAGTACAAAAGACACAATAGAGGCCAACGCTTCATTATTGAATAAACGCTCTAGATAAGGACTGATTGCCGATTCCCCAACGGCACCGGCTGATATTGCTACTGCGTTGAGTACGACTTGCACCATAGTTATGAAGCTACCAGGATGCTCTTGCATGTTGAGCACAACGAGGGCACGTATATCACCTTCTTTTGCCAGTACTTGTAGCTTAACCTTACGAGCTGCCGCAATTGCTATCTCGGCACCAGAAACAAGAGCGCTCAGCGCAATTAATAAAAGAAGAAAGACACTAGCAGTTAGCAAGCTCATTGAGATACTCGGGTAATAACAGGGGAAATTGAAAGTTGAGAGGTAGGTGCAAATAGTAAAGTGAGTGAGGAGTTATTAATAATATAGTCAGTCTTGCATCGTAATCTAACGTATTTGTTTTATTTGAGATAGACTATAGTCAATCCACTTTAAAATAAATACAGTGCTGTTGGGATGAATTTTGCGCAGCCTCTGTCATCGTAGACACAGCAAGCAAGTAAAATTTATACCAATAGCACGCTTGAAGTATTTGTATCTTATTTATTTAAGACTGACTATATAGACCTTAATGCACTAATAATAAAAAAGCTGGGTAAGCACCCAGCCAGTTATAAAATATAGGCGTTAGATCTTTTTATGCGCTCATTTTTCAGACGTTTTATCATTTTATATGACAAATGAGACATAAAAATCGGCGCTTAGCCTTTTAATGACCATTTATTAACCAA
>JBBSUA010000454.1:0-1699 GCA_038235315.1 Pseudomonadales bacterium
AAGACGTCAGCTTCGACATCCGCCCCAATCGCATTACCGCGTTAGTGGGCTTAAGTGGCGCGGGTAAAAGCACTATTATCAGCTTACTGGTGAAGTTCTATGCGCCCGATGCGGGCACGATATGCTTAGATGGTCATGATTTGGCGGCTTGCGATACGCATGAGCTGCGCCAGCGCATCGGTTTAGTACTGCAAAGCAATCATATTTTCTCAGGGACTATCAGTGAAAACATCCGCTATGGTGACATCACTGCTAGCGAAGAAGATATCATTGTCGCTGCCAAAAAAGCTTCGATTCATGAGCAAATTATGGAATTGAACCATGGCTATGAAAGTACGGCTAAGTCACTATCAGGTGGTCAGCAGCAGCGTATTGCTTTGGCAAGAATGTTTTTAAAAGATCCGCCTATTGTATTCTTGGATGAGCCAACCGCGAGCCTTGATGCAATTGCCAGCCAACAAGTTAAGAAGAGCTTAGATCTCATCAAAAAAGACCGTACCGTAATTATGGTCTCCCACAATATTGCTCAAATCATCGATGCGGATGATCTAGTGGTGATCGAGAATGGTCGTGTGGTTGAAACAGGCACGCATGAAGAGCTGTACAATAAACGTGGTAAGTATTTCGACATCTTTAGCGCGATGTCGGATAGCTTGAACTTAGAGAAAATCAGTCAAACCCTAAATGGTAAATGAGCGCTTAAAACCTGTGGAGCGAGTTAAATATAGTTATAATAACCGTTATTGACAGCCCCTAATATTATTTCTTTTGCTCCCTCCTTTTTTCATTGTTAAAAGCTATCTAATTATGACTTGTGAATTTTCTATAAAAACCTTTGATGAGCTGACCTCAATTGATATCTATCATATCTTAAAAGCGCGCTCGCAAGTGTTCGTGGTTGAGCAAAATTGTGCTTATCAAGATATGGACGACGTTGATTTTGACTGTCTACATCTAGTCGCTCACCAAAACGAAGCATTGGTTGGTTACTGCCGGATAATCGCGCCTGAATTTAATACATTGACATCCAATCTTTCAGTAAACCATTCCTTAGCGGATAATGTAGTGAGTGTCTCAGGACCTATGCCTGCTATTGGCAGAGTGCTGGTACTGGCACAGTATCGGGCAAACGGTTTGGCTCGTCAAATCATGACCGAGGCTATTAAATATTGCCGCAAAAAATATGGCAAGCAACCCATTATTATCTCGGCTCAAACGTATCTCATTGACTTTTATCAGTCGCTAGGCTTTGTCCCTGAGGGAGAGCGTTATCTTGAGGACGGTATTGAACATGTAAAAATGGTTCTGTATGTACTCAAAAAGGTCAAAGTAAAAAAAGAGCGTTCAGACGGGATAAGCATAGGAAGTATTCTAACTTTTTTGTTTTTAATACTGGGTATTTTATTCATAGCAGGTTTGGTTTATTTAATGCTTTAAACAGCTATGTAGATAGAATAAAATTAATTTAGATTCAACATTGTGTCCTGTGCATTCATAGCAGTACTGACATAAAGAAACTAAGCCCTCAATACTTACGACCGCTACTGAGCGACTTATCCCTGTTTTACACTATGTCACTGTGGTTCTATATTGAGTGTGCTACTTTTGAAGGATAGCAATACTGAAATAATGACCGTTAGCAACACTCAAGGAAGAGGAGATGGCTATGAGTAATGCAGAAAAAACAACAGTAGAAAGT
>JBBSUA010000455.1:0-1692 GCA_038235315.1 Pseudomonadales bacterium
CACCACCAGTGACGATGGCCGTTTTCCCGGTTAAATCAAATAACTCGTTAAATTCTTTATGTTGAAAGTTTTGCATAAATACTCCTAATTATATTTATTTTGGGAATGATATAGGTAGACCTACTTATGAATGAATCATACCTAAACAATACTCGATAAGTATGATTGATTGGGCTTAGCTTAATGTGTAAAGTTAGCTAACTCTTGTAAATTTTATCTTTAGGATGGATAAAATAGTAACTATAGTCATCTCTCACTTGATTTGACACCTGTTTTGCTCTAACCGTTCGTTAGTTCAGCTTTGGTTATTACAATCCCATTCTCTAAATTTTAACCATAAAAAAAGCCTCACAATAAAGTGAGGCTTTCTGCTTTTTCAAGCCATATTTGGAGCGGGAAAAGAGATTCGAACTCTCGACCCCAACCTTGGCAAGGTTATGCTCTACCACTGAGCTACTCCCGCATATATCGAGGCGTAATGTTAATAACGACTACGTCTGGATAGGTTGGCTATTCTATCAATTATCCTGTCAGTGTCAATCGTTTTTTTAACATTATTATGGATTCTGACAATACTCAATGATACTGAGCTAGCAAATCCTTGATTTCAATAGTATTTTTTTAACTGTGAAAAGTTATATTCCCTAAGTAAATTACCATGATAGTCTATAACCTTGCGCGCTAGTATCTCTCACAGTAGTAAAGAGTGAATAATTTAGACAATAAAGCCACATTTATTTACGCTTACGTGGTACTGACACTGTATAAGTACATTTACAATATCATGATATACAGTTATTTTTATTGTAGTGATTCTAAAGGTATTATATTTAGTCTTACTATGCCTTTATGGATAGCGTTATCGTTCGATCATTTTGTTCCACTTTATATTTTATAGCGAGGATGTTTATTATGAAAAAACTCTTAATCACTACGGTAATGGCGACCTCATTGTCAGCACTTACCTTAACTGGTTGTACCAGTACTACAGGTACCGGTGCTATTGGTGTCGATCGTCAGCAGCTCTTGTTAGTATCTAGCGAAGAAGTACTGCAAATGTCAGCGCAAAGCTACAATAAAAATATTCAAGAAGCACGAGCCCGTGGCGTACTGGATAATAACAAAGCCCAACTGAGTCGCCTAAAAGGTATTGCTAATCGTCTAGTGGGTCAAGTCGGTATCTATCGTCCTGATGCTGCAAAATGGAATTGGGAAGTACACACCATTAATTCTAAAGAGCTTAATGCTTTTGTAATGCCCGGTGGTAAGATTATGTTCTATAGCGGTATCATTGATCGCTTGAATCTTACCGACGATGAGATCGCAGCAATCATGGGTCATGAAATGGCACATGCGTTACGTGAGCATTCACGCGAACGACTTTCGCGTCAGTATGCAACCCAAACGGGTATCGGCGTCGCTGCCAGTATCTTTGGTCTTTCGCAAGGTCAAGCGCAACTAGCAGGTGTTGCTGGTGATTTAGGTATTAGTCGTCCACACAGTCGTACGCAAGAATCTGAGGCGGATCAGATTGGTTTAGAGCTCATGGCACGTGCTGGTTATAACCCACAAGCTTCTATTAGCTTATGGCAAAAGATGCAACGCGCCAGCCAAGGTGAGCCACCACAATTCCTAAGTACTCACCCCTCTAGTAGCAGTCGTATTGTGCAACTGCAAGCATTGATGCCTAAA
>JBBSUA010000456.1:0-1663 GCA_038235315.1 Pseudomonadales bacterium
AAAAGCTTCGCCTCGCATCAACGTGTCTGTATCTTTGCCCCGCATCCTGATGATGAAGTCATAGGCTGTGGCGGTCTGTTGCAACAACTGGCGGCGAATTGTAATTATATCGTTCTTATTCACGTGACCAACGGCACACAAAGTCATCCAAACTCACAAGTTTATTCCGAGGAAAATCTCAATATCATTCGTCCGCAAGAAAGCGTTAAAGCGCTGGAAGTATTGGGTGTGGCTAATCAGGTCACGACTAGGGCTCTAAATTTAGCAGATGGCAATGTCTTTGCCCAACAAGATCAGTTCCACCAAAAATTATCCGCCATTATCCAGTCTGACGATATTTTAATAACCACTTTTATAAATGATGGACATCCTGACCATGAAGCAACCGGGCAGGTAGTTGCTTCATTTGCTAAGCAACAGCATTTAGCCTGCTATGAAGTATTAATTTGGGCGTGGCATTGGGCAGAACCTGCAGATACCCGTATCCCTTGGCACCATGCTATAAGAGTTGATTTAACCACGGAGCAGCTACAGCGTAAAATAGAAGCCATTGCCTGTTTTGAAAGTCAAGTCACTGCTGATGACAGCACGGGAAGCCCACCTATATTATCCGCGCAAACGATCGCTAGAATCAGCCAACCTTGGGAGGTTTATTTATATGAGTCACACCTCTAAAACCAGTTCGGCTAATGTTAGCCAGTATGAGAGCTATTCAGAGTCTTACTTTGACACGCTATATAATGACAATGCCGATCCATGGCAGTATCAAACTCGTTGGTATGAAAAACGAAAACGTGATATATGTCTAGCGATACTGCCACAATCTCAATATAAACATGGTATTGAATTAGGCTGCGGTAACGGCGTGCTGAGTGAGTTATTGGCTCAACGTTGTCAGACTTTGCTCAGTATTGATGGCAATCATCAGGCAGTGAAACTTGCCAAAGAGCGCTTAGCAGAGTTACCTCATGCTAAGGTGATACAAGGGGTTATTCCCAATAGATTATTGACTCTAAAAGATGCCCTTTGGGATACTTATCTTTTATCGATTAGTACACCTGTTAATGAGCCGCCCTTTGATTTAATTGTCATTAGTGAGATTTTATATTATTTATCACCCAATGATATTGACACAGTAATCGCTTGGACTCAGCAAAACCTTGCTATAGGCGGTACATTACTATGCTGTCATTGGCGCTATGCTATTGAGGGTTTTACGATGACAGGTGAGACCGTGCACCAGCGCTTGCACGATGTTTTTAATTTCACAAATAATGAGAGGCATCAGGTTACGTTCACTCATCAAAGCCAAATAATAGACAGCGATTTCTTATTAGATGTTTGGCAACGCTCCCCAAGCTCGGTAGCTATGCAAGAAAACTTGGTATGACAAAGTGTAGCATTCAGAAAAATCGTGAGCAAAATAGGCAAAGGTAGGAGATATGAGAATCGGTATTGTAATTCCTGCTCATAACGAGGCGATGACTATCGCTAAATGCTTAGCATCAGTGCAATCTGCTATCGATCAATTACCTTCAACCATTAAAGCGTACCCGCTGGTGGTGCTCGATAGTTGTACTGATGATACGCAGAAATTGGTTAAGGCCACGGGCGTTGATTATCTATGCTGTAACTATCACTGTGTGGGACAAGTGAGAGACAT
>JBBSUA010000457.1:0-1657 GCA_038235315.1 Pseudomonadales bacterium
CCTACAATAGATTAGTTTTATTAATGAATTTATATTAAATAGTATTCACCCAAACTCAAAGGGCACAGCCTTACCAGCAGTGACTTCTGCTTTGGCGATTAATAACTGACGAACGAACTCATAAGACAAGTCAGGATTATCTTGCATAATCCGCTTAATTTTTGCAGATCTTTCATCGTTTTCTTTATTTGTTGTCATGAGTACCTCTATTTTTAGTTACTTTATATCTAATCATACTACCAATAAAATTGTAAAAAAGTTATAAAAACACAAAAGGACTCTAATAATGACGCAATCAAAATCAACCTTCGCCCCGCAAATTTCCGTTCCTGCCACCTATATGCGTGGCGGTACTTCAAAAGGTACTTTCTTTAAACTGTCTGATTTGCCAGAGAGTTGCCAAGTTGCTGGCGAGGCTCGTGATAACTTTCTACTGCGTGTCATCGGTAGTCCTGATCCTTATGGTAAGCAAATAGACGGCTTAGGCAATGGTAGCTCTAGTACCTCTAAGACCGTTATCTTATCGGCATCTAAAAAATCAGACCATGATGTCAATTATCTGTTTGGCCAAGTCAATATCGCCAAGCCGATGATAGATTGGGCGGGTAACTGTGGTAACTTGACCGCTGCGGTTGGGGCTTGTGCTATCAATATGGGTTTAGTTGATGCCGATAAAATCGCTACTAGTGCGACTACTGGCATATGTGAAGTGCGTATTTGGCAAGAGAATATCAGTAAGACTATTATCGCTCATGTTCCTGTGTACCAAGACGAACAGGGCAAGGTACAAGTGCAAGAAACGGGTGATTTTGAATTAGATGGTGTCACCTTCCCTGCCGCTGAGGTCAAAATTGAATTTGTTGACCCTGTTGATTCATCTAGTGCTATGTTTCCTACTGGTCATTTAGTTGATGATTTTGATGTTTCTAACTGTGGATTGAATGCTGATAGCGTAAAAGCGACCTTTATCAATGCTGGAATTCCTACTATATTTATGCGCGCAGAAGACTTGGGATTTTATGGTACTGAATTGCAAACTGACGTTAATGGTAATAGCGAGTTGCTTGCTAAGCTCGAAACCATTCGGGCGCTTGGTGGCGTTGCTATGGGCTTATTTAAAGAGGTTGATGAGGCACAAACCAGTCAACATATCCCCAAGATTGCTTGGGTTGCGCCTGCTACTAGTTATACCGCATCGAGTGGTAAGTCGGTTAATGCCAATGACATTGATTTAGTCGTGCGAGCAATGAGTATGGGGCAATTACATCATGCCATGATGGGTACAGCAGCGGTTGCTATTGCGGCAGCGGCAACCACGCAAGGTACGTTAGTTAATCAAGCAGCAGGCGCAGGCGAGCTAGTTGAAGTGCGCTTTGGTCACCCTTCAGGTACTTTGTTAGTTGGTGGCAAGACAGAACAAGTCGATGGACGCTGGCAAGCGAAAAAAGTCTCAATGAGCCGCTCTGCACGTCGAATTATGGACGGGCAAGTATTTGTACCAGCGGATGCTTTTTAAAGCTTATCAGTAATTTAAAACACTAGATATTGATACAAATGGACTGCTCATTAGCAGTCCATTTTGCGTTATGAGGAATAGCAAAAGTGGCTTAGTGACAGCATTTTCATCTATCGTCTGTATTTTCGGATAGAATTACAG
>JBBSUA010000458.1:0-1645 GCA_038235315.1 Pseudomonadales bacterium
CATCGATTTTTTGTCTTTACGATCAGATGCCGCCCAATAGCCACTAGGAAGCTGAACTTCATAACCCCATGGCTCACCTGAACGATAGCCACGTTTGTCCAAAAAGTTCGCGGTAGACGCTAATGCGTCAGGCACGCTATTGACTAAGTCACGACGACCATCGCCATCAAAGTCGACTGCTAGCTCTAAAAAGGTACTGGGCATAAATTGCGTCTGTCCGAATGCACCTGCCCATGAGCCCGTCATATCATTCGGATTAATATCACCATTTTGCACGATCTTCAACGCATTAGCATATTCGCCTTGAAAGTAACTCTGGCGACGATCAAAACAAGACAGCGTCGCCAACGATTCGAATAGTGGCTTTTTACCTAAAGTCTGACCGAAGTTCGATTCTACGCCCCATACCCCAAGGACGTGCTCAGCTTTGATCCCATAACGTGATTCGATACTACGCAGAGTGTCTGCCCACTGACGCTTAGCACGGATGCCATCTTCTACGCGCTCTTTATCAACCAATACAGACAAATAATCCCAAATGTCTTTTTGAAATTCAGGTTGATAATTTAGTGATTGGATAACGCTAGGGTCTGGCTCATTTGGGCGGTAATTGTTAAAAGTATAGCCATCAACATCACGAAATTTGCTAGAGTTTTTTAGACCATCTAAGCATTGTTGAAACTCAGCATTCGATAAGTTTGGTGCATCCGGTCTAGCAGCTTGAGCAGTGCTAGCAAGACTTAAGCCGATGGCTGCAGTCAGTAAAGAGAGAGTAGACAAGTGAGTCAAACGCATGAAAATATCCTATAAACATAAGTAATGGCTAAGCTGACAATAAAGTTTAGGGGTCAACATAATGAGATTGGTTTAGAGTAACTAATCTCCACAATAAAGAAAAGGTGTCGATGCACTCAGTTACTATAAGTAGACGTGTGGTCAATGTAGAAGAGAGATTAGTTTTTTTACAGCTCAGCATCTAACTCTTCAATAAAGTTGTGAATACGCGCTGCATTTTTACCCAAATCGCTACCACCAACCCGTGACTTACTACGGATATCGACTAGACGTTCATTACCATCGTCCTTAACCCGTATCACCACGTCGTCTTTGAAACCGAACCACATCGTCGTATCTGTTGCTTCAATAATCCCTTTGCTCGCATCTGTATTGACCAATTCCCAGCCTAATTTTTTAACCGCTTGTTCAGCTGCCGCCATTAATTCAGCTTTTGGCTGCGAATAGCTCAGTGTTTTGAGATCAAGATATGCTTGACGTTGTTGCTTGGCAGTAGCTTCACCATCATAAGCGACTGGATTGGGCGCATCAGCTCGTAGTGGCGCAATAGCATCAAACTCAGGTGGATTTATCACGTCGGTTGAGATGTCATGAATGGGTGGTGCGTTTTTACCTTTACTCAGCATACTCAGTGGTACGGCTATAGCCGCCGCAGACAAGGCAACCACTATTATGGCACTGGCAAGAGATACTGTTTTACGCTTAAATACAACCTGAAGTATAATTTGCAACGACAGCAATACCAGCGCTGCTATGGCGACATATACCCCGTATTTAAAACCAGTAAATGCAGTGCCCAAATCGATAATACCAAATCGATAAAAAGGGGCTGATAACATAACTAACATAA
>JBBSUA010000459.1:0-1642 GCA_038235315.1 Pseudomonadales bacterium
TGTCGGTTCGAGTCCGACCACCGGTACCACTATTAAAATACCGCTAACGATTTATCGTTAGCGGTATTTTTTTGTCTAATGTCTAATGGAACCTACTTTTACTCAGCCTCATCCAATAGCTTATTGAGCGCTTCTATCATCTCATCATCTATGATGCTGTCTTCAATATAATTCACTATTTCGTGTATGGTAGTCAAATCCATTTCCCGAATACCTAAGTGAGTGAGCTGCTCATTAATAGACTCTAAGCTTTCTGACTGTTCAGCATTACCTAATAAATGCTCTTCGAAGCTATCTTCTACGAACCAGTACATTTTTTCTAGCAGGGAGTTTTTATTCGTTAAAGTAGAATAGCCATCACCTTGAATAAATAAATTAAACTGGTAAGCCAACTCTACACTATTGATAAAAAACGTCCGCTGACAGTCTAAAGTATAAGCTTGTACTTCTTCATCACCTTCACCTTCACTATCAGTATAGTCGTCTACTGGCTCTTCTTTTACTAACTCCCCCAGTATTTCATAACCCCCTACTTGTATCTTATGATTATAAATAATGCAACAACCAGAAACTGCTTCAAAAATAATGGCACTGATATCTAAAGTATTGTTATCAATATCATAAAAAGCTTTTAAAAAGGGTAAAAACTCAGTGAGCTTATCTTCAGGAACTTCAGTCAAAAACTGTTGCTCATATATTGTCATCATGTCTTCAGGAGAATAAGTGTTAGCAGTATTTGTCTCATTTCTGCCAGTAGGTTTCAAGGGTGTAAGGTTATAGGGATTATTGTTGGTCATTCAGGACTGCCTTGTTATGTAAGTAAGCTTTATTAAATATCGAGTACCACGAAGCTCTATTAGATTTTGGATTCACTTCCATTTTTAAGTCTAATTGAGTTTAATGCCTTCAGTGCACTGGAATCTATAATGTACATTATCTCTTATTCAATGAATTTTAGATATATGGTTGAGTTTATCAAATTATTGATCGCAACTTACCTTGATATCATTGTCACAAGCTTTGCTTAACCACTGTTCGGCTTGGATTTCATCCTGACTGACGCCATCTCCATGTTTATACATCATACCAATGACATATTGCGCCATAGCATCTCCTTGGTTGGCAGACTTTTGGTACCATGCAAATGCTTTTTGCTTGTCTTTTTTAATCCCATAGCCATTTTCATACATCCAGCCGAGATTGTACTGAGACGCATACTCTCCTTGATTCGCTGCCTGTTGATACCATTCAACCGCCTTATCGTAATCCTGAGTGATACCATTACCATTCTCGTATAGCGCACCAAGATTATTTTGGGCTTCAGCTTCTCCTTGAGCCGCCGCCTTTTGATACCACTCAAACGCCTTTACATGGTCTTGCGACACCCCTATGCCATTGCTATAGACTACGCCAAGATTATATTGAGCCGTAGCAAGTCCTTGCTCTGCTGCTTTTTGAAACCATTCAAAGGCTTTAGCATAATCTTGGTGCACGCCTTCACCATGGTAGTACATTACGCCCAGATTATACTGTGAGGGCATGTCCCCTTGTTCTGCGAGCGCTTGAGTAGTTTCAACGTCTAACGCCATTGCCGACGTCATTAGACAAAAAGACAGTCCTAGTAGCATTACTTTATGAGCAA
>JBBSUA010000460.1:0-1637 GCA_038235315.1 Pseudomonadales bacterium
AGTTGTTCGTTTTTAGTGCTCATAATTTTAGTACTCATAAATAGTCTCTATTATTTTATAAAAATTAAGCTTTTTTAACGACTGACGATTTAAGTTTCATGGGGCCATAACCATCAAGTTTACAGTCGATATCGTGACCGTCGGTAGCATCAGGTAACAAGCGAATACTTTTTGCCTTAGTGCCGACTTTTATGACGATCGATGACCCTTTAACCTTAAGATCTTTGATGACAGTGACCGAATCGCCATCTTGCAGCTCATTACCAACCGCATCACGAATGACGGCATCTTGCTCATCGCTTTGCACAGCATCAGTTTCGGCCGCTATCCATTCATGAGCACACATCGGACATACCAATAGCGCACCATCTTCATAAGTATATTCAGCATCGCACTTTGGGCAATTGGGTAAGCTCATATTATTCTCGTTAGCCGTTATAAATAGGGTCGTTCTAAAGCATTCATTGTACCGTAAGTCGCTATATTTAACCAATTTGATCACTTGCAAAATCAGTACTGCACCCAATTTAATCCTTAACCATAGCTTTTTTTATGCTGCTGATTTTTGTGGTACTCTTCTTTAACTTCGCATACTCTGATATCTACTTGTTTTTAGATAATACAATCTCAATCATTCTATTGTAATCGTGATTTTTAGATTTTTTATCTGAACCAGACTACTCTCATAATAAGGACAATAACAATGAGCCAATCTATAACCTCGTTAAATATGCCCCAATTTCAACAATTAACTATTCAAGGTGAAGACGCCGAAAAATTCCTACAAGGTCAATTGACCTGCGATGTGACTAAGCTTGGATTGAGCTATCAAGCAGCCGCTATCTGTAATCTGAAGGGTCGTATCGAATTTGGGATATGGATAAAAAAACAAGCTGAAAAGCATTATGATGTCGTCATCAGCGCTGATTGCACTGCATCCTTGCAAGCGCATCTTAATAAATATGGCGCGTTCTCCAAGTTCGAGACCAGCGCACCTATCGATGTCTACCCTTGCGTGCTCGATAACGAGCCAACCTTTAGCCATAGTGATGACAAATGCGATCAATTCGATTGGATGGCGACCAGTATCGCAGCAGGGAATTATTGGATCGTAGCCGCTACTCAAGGTGAGTTCCAGCCACAAGAGCTACGTCTGCATCAGCGTGGTGGTATGGATTACGATAAAGGATGTTACTTGGGTCAAGAAGTCATCGCCCGTATTTACTTCAAATCGGCCCCCAAAGCATTTTTGCATTATGTACAAGGAACAGGTGACGCGCCCGCCGCTGGTGAAAAGCTCGGCAAGATGCAAGTGGTCAACGCACTCGGCACAGACAATGGTTTTGTTGCGTTAATTGTGGCTCGTCCCGAACAGTTGGCTGAGAGCGACTTGACTGTTCTTAAGTTGCCCTCTGCCCTACAAGCTGATGTTGCTCGTCCCAAATAAAAAGCAGTAAGTTAACGTCAGTAATAATAGCAGAGCAACTATAGAGATTTTTACCTATGACACATATTGCGGTACTCGGAGCAGGCGTAGTAGGCGTAACTACCGCATGGTATCTACAAAAGGCGGGCTATCAAGTCACTGTCATTGAGCGTGAGTCAGCAGCAGGTATGCAAACCTCATTTGCTAATGG
>JBBSUA010000461.1:0-1624 GCA_038235315.1 Pseudomonadales bacterium
CCGGGAACGATATCTACTGAGCCGTCACCATGACTGAGGATGAAAGGACGCAGATCAATATGGCGCGGCGCAATGCCATCGCTGACCGCAGTGGGGTTAGTAGATAAAGAAATAGTCGGCTGAGCAATAAAGCCAGCTGGGTTCTCAAGCAAACGCTTACGATAGTCGCTAATTTCCTGCTTAGTTGAAGTGGGTCCAATCAGCATCCCGTAACCACCCGAGCCTTGGGTTTCTTTAACCACCAGCTTATCAAGGTTGTCTAATACATAACTGAGCTCATCAGGTTTACGGCATTGAAAGGTCTGAATATTGGGTAGAATAGGCTCTTCATCCAAATAAAATTTAATCATATCGGGTACAAAAGGATATAAACTTTTGTCGTCAGCGACACCAGTACCCGGTGCATTGACTATCACTACATTGCCAGCACGATAGGCGCTCATTAGACCTGAGACACCTAATATAGAGCTTGATTCAAACGCTAATGGATCGATATAAGGATCGTCAATACGACGATAAATAACATCCACTTGTACTTTTCCGCGAATCCCTTGCATATAGACTTTGCTGTCTTCAACCACCAAATCATAGCCATGCACAAGTGGTACATTCATCTCATGTGCTAAAAAAGCATGCTCATAGTAGGCACTGTTGAAACGTCCTGGGGTCAGAATAACAATTTGTGGATCGTATTTGCTAGTCGAGCTGACCAAGCATTTTTTGAGGCGATTTGGATAGTCGCTGATACCTAAGATAGGGGTTTGAGCAAACATATCAGATAATAGTCTCTCCGAGATATTACGACTCTCAAGCATATAAGAGACACCTGAAGGCGTTCGTAAATTGTCCTCTAATACACAAAATTTTCCAGTTTCATCACGAATTAAATCGATACCACTAATGTGCGAGTAAATAGGTTTATCAAGCTCAATACCCATCATCCATGGCTCATAACAGCCGCTAGCATAGACGTAGCTGGCAGGAACGACGCCTGCTTTCATAATGGCTTGATCATGGTAAATATCATGCAAAAATGCGTTAAGTGCAGTAATACGTTGCTTACAGCCTTTTTCTATAAGCTGCCATTCACTAGCTGCAATAATGCGCGGAATAATATCAAATGGAATCATCCGCTCAATATTTTTGGCATCGCTATATACCGTAAAGGTGACGCCTTTGCGGTAAAAGATATTTTCTGCTTGTTCATTTAGGTGGTTGAGCGCGTCCATGTTAATGTTTTCTAGCCAATTACCAACCGCTTTAGCCACTGGGCGATACTGACCTTCGGCTATTTTTAGTTCATCAAAGCTTTGCGGCTTCGTGGTAGATTGTTGCGAGGCGTCTTTATTATTGCTTTTAGTAGCAGCGGTTGTCGTGCTTTGGCTCTGCTGTTGGTTGCCTTTTTTGTCCGTTGCAGACTGGCTTTGAGATTGAGTTTTTTCTTTTGTCATAAATACCTCACGCATCCTTGATAGGTTGAAAATTGTGATAAATAGATCAACTATAACAGATAAACTAACAAACATAATCTGTTCGATACCTGATACCTAATCTATGTCCTACCTTGACTATACAACGTCAATGGGGTGATACACAACAAGGGTTTGATGTTTTAAGGTTGCGA
>JBBSUA010000462.1:0-1624 GCA_038235315.1 Pseudomonadales bacterium
GATTACGACCTTCTTTTAGCTTGACGTGATACCATTTATTGACGCCTTCACCGCCGCCTTCTTTGATATCTTCAAACTGAGCCATACCATCCTCTAACATTACACCAGTAGTCATATTGCGAGAGATATCTGGAGTGACTTCACCCAATACCCGTACGGCATATTCACGAGTCACTTCGCTAGAAGGATGCATCAAGCGATGCGCCATCTCGCCATCATTGGTAAATAATAATAGCCCGGTTGAGTTAATATCCAAGCGACCCACCATGACCCAGCGATCATGAGTCAATTTAGGCAAACGCTCAAATACTGTTGGACGCCCTTCAGGATCGTTGGCTGAACAAATCTCGCCTTCAGGCTTGTAGTAAGCCAATACGCGACGACGTTTTTCATTCTCAGCGGTATACTTAATCTGACGACCATCAACGCGAATCTCATCGCCTTGCTCAACGCGATCACCGATAGTAGCGGGACCATTATTGACTGAGACACGTCCAGCCTTGATCACCTCTTCCATTTGACGGCGTGAACCAAGTCCCATACGGGCGAGGGCTTTTTGCAGTTTTTCATCTTTCATAATCTTGTCCTTGAGTCGGTTAGTTTTACATTTCTCAATGTAGGTATATTCAGCGCATAAATATGCAGAGGCGTATTCTACGCTATTTGGCATCACTTAGCGCGCAAATAATTGTTTTATTATCTAGCACTTACCCATTCATCTGTCTCATACCGTTAAATTTTGAATGTCAGTATAAATAATATGAATAAACAGTATGCCTATTTAGTCATTTTTGAGTGTCTACTATGATCAACAGACAACACCTTGATCGCTTCCATATCTGGCATCGGTGGCAGCTCATCTAAATGACTCAGCCCAAAAGCATCCAAAAATTGAGGCGTGGTATGCAATAAAGCAGGTCGACCTAAGCTGTCCTTGTAACCATCCTCAACGATCCACCCTTTATCAAACAGTTGCCGCAGTAGAGTGCTGGATAGTGTCACGCCGCGCACGTATTCGATATCGCTACGAGTGACTGGCTGCTTATAAGCAATCACACTTAAAGTCTCAAGCAATGCTTGACTGAGACGCTCTTGACGCTGCGGAAAGACCTGCTGGATAAGTGAGCTATAGCGATCAGCGATTTGCAGACGATAGCCACTAGCAGTATTCGTGAGACTTAGAGCACCACATGAGAGACGCTGCTCTAAATGCTCTAATGCGTGCTGTAGCTCTTTGCTAGATAGAGATAAATGCTTTTTTATGGCAGTGGCAGTTAATGGTGTCTCGGAGGCATGTAACAGTACTTCGATGTGAAGACTAAGGATCTCATACTTGCTAACAGACGCATTTTGGTTTGAAAATGATTTTGATTGCGACTCTAAGGATGCTGACACTGTTGGGGTATTGTCGTCAATCGTAGCCATGATAGTTGTACTCTTTTCTGATATACATACTGATTAATGGTTAGACCAACCATTGCAGAGTCAATTGATTGTGTTGATTATTATTGTTCAAGACATTGTCTAAACTATCATCTAGATCGTCATCATCAATAACCAGATCGCTATTTATCACCCCAATTAGCTGACGTTTCATAAGCTCCAACACTGCCACAAAGCTAAC
>JBBSUA010000463.1:0-1604 GCA_038235315.1 Pseudomonadales bacterium
AGCTACGCAGCCTAAGCTTGATCATCATATCGATGCGTTTGGTCATACTATCTTTAAAGGATTACCTACACCCCATCGTATTATACTCGATGAGTTAGATCTGGCTTCTCAATTAAAAAGAGTCAATATTTTCTTTCCCAAAAAAGATAAGCGCTGGGACTGGAATCAAACAGCAAGTAATATAGTAGACGAGGATAGTCAATGCGTCCTTGCTATCGTCAATACTCGTAACGATGCTAATGAGCTATATCAGCAAATACGTTTGCTTAGTCCTGATGCTATCCTCATTCATTTATCAGCTAGCATGTCTCCTATGCACCGCGAACTAATGATTATTTTTATCAATCAGATATTAATAATACATCATAAAAAAGCGCTTGATTGCCCGTTTTATGTCGTCAGCACCCAGCTAATCGAAGCAGGCGGTGATGTTGATTTCCCCGTTGTTTATCGGGCGATGACAGGGCTTGACTCTATTGCTCAATCTGCTGGGCGTTGTAATCGAGAAGGCAAGCTAGACGGTATGGGTAAAGTAGTCGTATTTCAGCCTGAAAAGGATGCACCAACAGGTGAGCTACTACAAGCACAGAATACGACTTATGAAATTTTGGATGATATTAAAGATAGCCCATTATCTCCTACAGCGATTAATCAATATTTTGCATTATTCAATAGTAAAGGCAATCCTGATAAACATGATATTACTGATCTGTTGACTGCAAAAGAAGAGGTAGGTACAAGTCTAGCCATCAAATTTCGTACCGCATCTGAACAGTTCAACCTTATCGATAATAATGGCATTACCGTTATCTGTCCGTTTTATCACGAAATTACGCACCAAACTCAAGGTGAGCTGACAAAACAACAGCAAATTGCCCAAATCCTTGATGAAAATCCTGCTCATTCGTGGCTAGAGAAACTAGAGGGTAAAAGCCATTGTAGAGATGAGATGCTGCCAGTGGATAAGCTTATCAACTTGTTAGAGAAAGATGAAGCCAATCGCTGGGTTTATCGGAAGCTACAACGCTATAGCGTCACTATTCCTAAGCATATTATTACTAATAATACAGATATGTTTACATTAAAATCAGATCTTTACGTTGCAAGAGATTATAGTTTTTTCACAGGTATTGTTTGTAATTATGAACCATTAACTAAAGATGAGTGCGTTTGGTAAGCTTTAAGATATACGGCATTAAAAGTGCTAATAAACAGTTTTAGAAAAGCCACTCAAATAGGATATCAGTTATGAGAATGTTAGCACTAAGGAGAGACTATGTTTTGTATTGAAGTATGGGGCGATTTTGCGTTATTCACTCGCCCAGAGATGAAAGTTGAAAGGGTCAGCTATCCCGTGATTACCCCCTCTGCCTGCCGAGCAATTTTTGAGGCGATCCTATGGAAACCTGCTATTGAATGGCAAATTAAGCGTGTTGAGATTTTAAGTCCTATCAAATGGTTATCCGTTAGACGTAATGAGGTAGGTACTAAGCTATCCACTCGAAATGCCCAAAGTATGCACAGTACTGCAGGCACTAGACCGAATGCTGCACCGTAGAACAGGTAGCCAGAGCGCTCTCCCCACACGCTGATGATGCCTGCAG
>JBBSUA010000464.1:0-1594 GCA_038235315.1 Pseudomonadales bacterium
AAGTCTTCATTGAATAAAATACCCTCTGCTAAGTTCATCGCAAAAGTAGTTTTACCCATTGAAGGACGCGCAGCTACGATAACTAAATCGCCCGCTTGTAGACCTTGAGTTTTATTATTAAGCTCTGTAAAAGGAGTTTGCAAGCCAATCATGCCGTCAGGATTGGATTTAAGCTCTTGAATCTTGTCAATCACATTGGTCAGTACTGAGGTAATGCCGACAGGACCACGTTGCTCAGCTCGTTTATTATGCTGCTCATTAATACTAAATATTTTGGCCTCAACGTTATCCAAGATATCACTAACCGTCTGATCTTTAGGATTGTAGGCGAGGGTAAGCATATCGTTACCCGTGGTAATCAGTTGACGCAATGTAGACAGTTCACGTACGCGCTGAGCATAAGCCGTCAAGTTAAACAGCGTCGCTGGACTTTGGCTCAAAATATCGGCTAGATAGCTATCGCCACCAGCGGTTTTTAGCAGTTTTTGTGCCTCTAACCAATCATGCACCATGACGGTATCGTAAGGCTCATTCACGGCTGCTAGATGCGCCACAGCGGCAAAAATATGCTGATGTCGACCCGCATAAAAATCGTCTTTGGTGACGATATCGGCAATCTTATCGTATGCCTCTTCAATACTCATTAGCGATGCCAACAGCGCCTTTTCAATATCAATATTGTGTGGAGGCTGCTGATTGAGTAAGTCGTCAGTTGTGCTAGTGTCTGCCATGAGTACCTAAATATTCGTAAGATGCTAAATCCAAAAAACGCTACCATAGCGTAATCGCTACAGCCATTGATACTAAACTACATAATCAAAAAACGCGCGCTAATAAAGTCGTGATTAATGCTACAATTAAGAGCGAAAGTCTATCACATTATGTCTGTGAAAATTTTTTAAAAAGGAACTTTCTCTGTCTCTATCAGTCGGCTCAAAGTAATAAATAAAAACTAGAAGCTAGACTGAAATAGCTTATGCACGTCTAAATGCATGCCCAAAAATATAATAAAACCTCATAGTTATATAGATGTTTATAAATAGAACAAGGATTTCAGTATGATGCAAAAACAACCGTTATTGTTGACCACAGGCGAGCCTGCTGGTATTGGTATGGATGTCGTGCTTTTACTGGCACAAGAGGGCAAACTACAAGATTTTGCGCGTCCTATCTGGGTGCTGGCAGATGCGAAAGTGATGCAAGATCGTGCCGATAAATTAATCGCCGCTGGTATGCTAGATGTCTGTCCCTCTTGGCAAATAATAGAGGCGCAGCAACTTGAAGATAGTAATTTCGTAGAGCAGATATCGCAACAGGCTACCACTACTGATAATGCGTTTATTTTGCTTAATATTTGTTGTTCAGCACCTGTGGTTGCAGGTCAAATCGATATCAATAATGCGGTAATGGTTGCTCGGCAATTAGAAGTTGCGCATCAACTTGCGACCAGTCAAACCGTAGCGGCTATCGTCACTGGACCGCTACAAAAATCTGCACTTATCGATGCTGGTATTAAGCTATTGGATGGCACGTTGTTTAGTGGTCATACCGAGTTTTTTATGCAGCTCAGCGGCTGTGACAAAGTCGTGATGAT
>JBBSUA010000465.1:0-1590 GCA_038235315.1 Pseudomonadales bacterium
AACCAGCTATGAAAAATAACTCTTATCCTAGCCCCAAACAACTATGCCATAGCCGTGTCATAAGTGCATTAGCAATTAGTAGCTTATCATTAGTGATCACGGGCTGTGACAATACTATAAGAAATAATAGGACTAATGGTGTTACAGATACTATTACTCATAATCAGCCAACTATTAACCATCAAGCGCCTCCGATTGAGGCAAAGGCTTTGACATCGACACCAGAAGGTATTGCTGAAGTCGTCACTGCCAACAATCAATTCGCTATTGATCTATATCAGCAGATAAATGAGCAACCTAAACAAGCAGAAAACAACGTATTTTTCTCGCCATATAGCTTGTCTACTGCGATGGCCATGCTGTATGCCGCCGCGGAAGGGGAAACGAAAGCGCAAATACAGAGTACTTTTCACTATCCAACACTGAACGTTCTAAATCCGAACAGTGCTGCATTACATGAGCAGTTCAACAAACCAAATCCTAACTATCAACTTGCTACAGCCAACGATTTATGGATACAACAAGGATTGCGTCCCAACCAAAATTACTTGGATACTGTACAGCGTTATTACGGTGGTAAAGTCACCAACCTTGATTTTAAAAACAGTCCTGAACCTTCCCGTCAGATCATTAATAAAACCATTGCCAAATATACTCAGCAGATGATTCCTGAAATACTGCCAGCAAGTAGTATCGATGCAGATACAGTCACAGTATTGACCAATGCGGTTTACTTTAAAGGGGATTGGAAAAAGCCTTTTGCACCTAGTAAAAAACGCCCCTTCAATAAATTTGATGGTTCTATCATCGATATCGATATGATGCATGAGCAAGCGTTTTATGCCTATACAGAAGATGCGCAGGTTCAAGTTGTGCAGTTGCCTTACAAAGGTGATGAGCTGTCTATGTTAGTGGTATTACCAAAAACAAAAGATAAGATTGCTATGCAGAGGTTAGTGAATACGCTAAGCACCAAGCAGATTAGCCAGTGGAATGGTAATTTAGTAAATCAGGAGGTCATACTCGATTTACCGAAATTTAAGCTAGAAGAAAACTACGGAATGAATAGCCTGTTAGCGAACATGGGCACGACAAAAGCTTTTGGCAGCGAAGCGGACTTTGGTTTATTCAGTCAAGACCTATCATTATCTGTAAACGCTATCGCTCATAAAGCAGTGATTGAGGTCGATGAAAAAGGTACTAAAGCAGCAGCAAGCACAAGTATTTCAATTGTGCCTATGTCACTGGGCTACTCTACGAATACCATCAATTTTAAAGCTGATCATCCATTTATGTTCATGATTAAAGACAATAAAACCGATGCGATATTATTTTTGGGGCAAGTGAATAAGCCTTAAGAAAGCGAATAATTACACTAGAATGGCCTTCTGTTAATTATCATTTATTATTGAGCCCAATATGCAAAATGACCCACTTCGCTATTTCAAATATGTAGCCCATAATCGTATTGTCAGCGCCTTAGCTATTACTAGCTTAGTGTTGGGTGTCAGTGGCTGTGACAGTTCTATAAGAAATAATAGGACTAATGCTGTTACAGATACGATTATTCGTAATCAACCAACTATCAAT
>JBBSUA010000466.1:0-1587 GCA_038235315.1 Pseudomonadales bacterium
ACATAACGACAGGCATCTACTAACGGATGGGGTAGATCGGCATAGCCAAATAGGGTATCAACATCTTGCGCCAGTTGAGTCCGTAACGCGCTATTGAAGCGCTCAAAAGTAGTAAAGGGTAGGAAGCGTGGCGCAGTAGAAACAGTCATAATCCAGCCAATTATAAGGTCAATAATAAAAATATCGTTAGTGCAGCATTATAGCCGATAAGGCTTATAGGTACTACTTAGGCGCTTTTAATCTTTTAGCCATAGTGAGGTCACTATAAAATACAGCGTGACTGGAATAAATTTTTTGTAGCCTCTGTCTGCGTAGGCACAGCAAGCAAGAAAAATTTGTACCAGTCACGCGTTACGGTGTTGTGTATCCATTTTATTTAGTATCGACTATATTTCTTATCATTATTAATAGGATGGTCGTGCTACAAGGTTTGGTTACGTATTGATGATTTAACTTGTCAGCTGAATATGTTTTGATGAAGTGGTGTGTTTGGTTTAACGATGTTACAAATTAGCAAATGCAGGTACTCAAAATTGACTTATTAATGGGGGTAAAGGCTTACTCTGTATCTAATAGTGACTTATGAGTGCGGTTTTAGCTTGTGACAGTCAGGGTCATAATCCCCTACACTGATTACCGTCAAAAGGTCTTAGGACTGATATAGAAGCAAAAGAAAAACAGCAACAGCACCGAAAATAGAAATAAAAACACTCAATTCAATATCATACTTATAATCAACAACGAAGCGCAATACGAATATGCGCGGATGGCAGAGACATCATCACTGCTCAATTCGATTAGTAGTTATTTATTGACTTAACTTTTTGACTGAACAGTGTCATTACTCATTTTACTAACGATAACCGGCTACTTATTTTAATCTTAAAACGTAGCTTTTGTTATATAGCAAGGAGTTCAAAATGGTATATCAAGGAAATCGCATTACGGTAAGCATGCTAGAGGATGGCATCGCCAATATGCAGTACAACGCCGAAAATGAGAGCGTGAATAAGTTCGATGCAGAAACCAACAAGCAATTTGGTGAAGCCGTCAGCGCATTAGAAAAAGCGGCTGATGTAAAAGGCTTAATCGTCACTTCAGGCAAAGGCGTGTTTATCGCTGGTGCCGATATTACTGAATTCGTGGCGTCATTCAAGCAATCAGAAGACAGTATCAAAGACTGGGTCATTAGCATTAATAATGACTTTAATCGCTTTGAAGATTTGCCATTCCCTAAAGTCGCGGCCATCAATGGTGCAGCACTAGGCGGTGGTTGTGAGATGACGTTGGTTTGTGAATACCGCGTTATGAGCGATAAAGCCATCATTGGTCTGCCTGAAACTCAACTGGGCATCTTCCCAGGCTTCGGTGGTACGGTACGTAGTTCGCGCGTTATCGGTATTGATAATGCCCTTGAGCTGATCGCCACTGGTACGCCTAAAAAAGCTCTTGATGCATTGAAACTAGGCTTAGTAGATGCCATGGTTTCTGCTGATGACTTACAAGATGCAGCTATTGATCTGGTCAAAAAATGTATCTCAGGTGAGCTGGACTGGAAAGCGAAGCGCGAAGAGAAGTTGAATCCTG
>JBBSUA010000467.1:0-1583 GCA_038235315.1 Pseudomonadales bacterium
ACAGTTAAAAGATACTGTCTTTTTAGGCACTATCATGTTGCAGATGAACGAAGTTGACGGTTTAGTCTCTGGTGCTATTCATACTACCGCTAATACCGTACGTCCTGCATTCCAGCTCATCAAGACCGCGCCGCAGTACTCGTTAGTGTCGTCTGTCTTCTTTATGCTACTGCCTGAACAAGTCGTCGTCTACGGTGACTGCGCGATCAACCCTGACCCAACAGCAGAAGAGCTAGCTGAAATTGCGATTCAATCAGCACAATCGGCAGCAGCCTTTGGTATTGAGCCAAAAGTAGCGATGATCAGCTATTCAACAGGCGCATCAGGAACCGGTGTCGATGTAGAAAAAGTCATCCGTGCCACTCAAATCGTTCGTGAGCGTGAACCTACGCTAGCTGTGGATGGGCCATTGCAATATGATGCCGCTTCTGTCATGAGTGTCGGCAAACAAAAAGCCCCAGACTCAAAAGTAGCTGGACAAGCCAATGTGTTCATCTTCCCAGATCTTAATACAGGAAACACAACTTATAAAGCAGTACAACGTAGTGCTAACGTCATCAGCGTTGGCCCGATGCTACAAGGCTTGAATAAGCCTGTGAACGATCTATCACGCGGCGCACTGGTCGATGATATTGTTTACACTATCGCTCTAACCGCGATTCAAGCTTATAGTGATTTGATTTAGCTTAATCATTAAGTCTCTCACCCAGTATCGAGCCGATTGTCTACATGATAGTCGGCTTTTTAGTACATGACAATAATGCACAGCCTCTCTACAATAGCGTAACTCATTTTTATTTAGCCCCTTTATGTCTGATACGATCACTCAAAGCATTTATCCAAAAAATTCACAGCTTAAGCCACACTGTAAATCTGCTATTCGCGCCTATCTTGGTGGCTCCTTTGATCCGGTGCACCTTGGACATTTGCAAATGGCAATGCACGTCTATCACTGCCTACTGCCTATCGCTACTGAGCAACAGCGTGAATTGCAAGTCTCATTACTGCCCAATACCCGCTCACCCTTTAAACAGCAAAGCACTGATCCCACTGATCGACTCGCGATGCTAAAACTGGCTGTTCAAAAGACACCAATACAAATTGATGAGCTTGAATTATGGCAAGCCCCTCCGGTCTATACTATTGATAGCGTGCGTACCTTACGTCAGCGCTACCCTAATGATAGTCTGATATTTATTATGGGTATGGATAGCGCGCGTAGTTTGAAAGGTTGGAAGAATGGCCTGCAATTAACGGACTACGTTAATCTATGGCTATTTGATCGTAGTGAATATCCAAATCAAGTCACGCCACTGATTAAACTTGCGCGTGAAATCCCAAGCGAGTTACAGCAGCAAGTTATCGAGTCCGTCACTGAGCTAGTATCTCCTATCCTCGAACCCTTGAAAAAGGATAATCATGGACGCATTTATATAGACACAAAATCGGTCATGACGGTGTCTAGTACCGAGATTCGTAAGCGATTTGGTAAGCAGGATTATCAGCAATTATCCACTGCTAAATACGTTACTGCCGAACCTAATCACTTGACCAAATGCCTCAATCCTATGGTTTATCAATAT
>JBBSUA010000468.1:0-1538 GCA_038235315.1 Pseudomonadales bacterium
AGGTTTTTTGGGTATTAAGTTGTGTAATGAATCATCTATTGAGTGCAGCTATGCAAATCCAGACTATTATTCTTACCGACGCCAGACACATTTGCAGCAGTCAGCAACGGGACGCATGGCATTAGTTATCGTTCGTAGTGCTGCATCAACACCCTAGTCCGAAAGTGATGAGTCTTTTTCATTTACCTTATTTAATTATTTACTCCCATTATTAGAGTTCGTATGAATACATCTGTAACACCGTCATCACAATCTGTATCTACTATGCAAGCGCCTAGCGTATCGATAGCGGTTATCTATCATAGCAACTATGGTCATACTAAACGTGTGGCTGAAGCGGTTGTCACTGGTGCGCGTCAGCAATTACCTGAGACGCAAGCTCGCGCCATTGACGTTCATCAAGTCGATTGGGAATTTTTAGATCAAGCAGATTTATTAGTTTTGGTAGCGCCGTATATATGGGTAGTGTGACGGCTGAATTTAAAACCTTTATGGACGAGACCTCAAAACGTTGGTACAACCGTGAATGGGAAGGTAAGTGGGCAGCAGCTTTTGCCAATTCGGGTGGTTTGAGCGGGGACAAATTAGCAGTATTACAGCAGATCTCTCTCTATGCTATGCAACATGGTATGAACTGGATCGGATTACCACTGATGCCCACAGGTCATGAGACACACGATTTAAACCGTCTTTCAAGTTTTTTGGGATTAATGACGCAGTCGCTTGATGGACCACCTGAAGAAACACCCGGCAAAGGCGATATCGATACTGCCATTTGGTTTGGTGATCATCTGGCTAAGACTATTATTAAACATCAGCCATCCCCTGAAACTCAATAGGTTGTTAAGTTTTTTATCTGTTTCCAACGATAAAAAATGTTTAACAGGTGCTATAAGAAACAAAAAAGCAGATATCTAAAGAGATATCTGCTTTTTTGTTTCTTAAGATTATGAATTACTAACCAAACTAGCGTAGGAGGAGGTTACTGGAATAGGACTATCTACAAATTGAAAAGACTGACATCCAGTGAGTAACGTTATTAATGTTAACAAACCAGTAGAAACAAGTAACTTCATAATGACTCTCGGTGTAGTACCTTAATAATTAATGAGTAGGTATCCCAATTGAGATAGAGTAGTCAAGACAGAATATATTCACAGCCTAATCGACATACCCATCGCTATGATAGTTTCGCTACATTACTTTGGGCTGGCTGACCAGACAGGAGAGCGAATGATTCCTTGACCAGATTTACCAAAGGATTCACCACCGTTAAGAGACTTGATGGTTAATACGCCCTTACCGCCTTGGGTTGAGGCGTATACCACACGCTTGCCATTTGGCGAAAAGCTTGGTGCTTCGTCAATGCCTGTACTGCCAAGATTGGCCGTCACTGCGCCATTGCTATTCATAATCGCTGCTGAGGAGCCATTCAAGAAGGCAATTTGTGAGCCATCTCTACTAAATTGCGGACTGGTTGCATAGCCACTGCTGGATACTTTGGTCGTGCGCCCTGAACCAAATTCATAACGATAAAT
>JBBSUA010000469.1:0-1534 GCA_038235315.1 Pseudomonadales bacterium
AGTCAGCAGGCAATGGCTTCATCGGACATCATTATGCTGGCATCAGGTACGGCAACGCTTGAGGCTATGCTCCTTGAGCGTCCAATGGTAATCATCTACCAGTTGAATCAAATGACCTACCAGATTGCCAAACGTCTAGTAAAAGTGCCTTATGTTGGTCTGCCCAATATATTAGCGGGATCAGCAATCGTTCCTGAACTCATTCAAGAACAGGCGAATGGTGAAAATATATGTCGGACAGTGACCAAGTTACTCCAGCCTCGCGCTTATTGTGAGCAGCTGCAAGCGCTCATTGATACCAAGCAGACGTTGCAACAACAAAGCAATCATGATCCTGCCAGTAGCGTGATTGAGCAATGGTTCCTACAAAAAAACGATAAAAAATGATAATAGAATAATAACTAAGAATTTAATAATGATGCCTATCGAAACTCATTTATACCATCGTATTATAGATATCAGTGTCGAATTTATCGATATCAAAGGTCAACACACTATCTTAGCCGCACCTATTCATTTATGTGGTCAGTTAGATATTTCTAAGTTACTGGCTGAGTATCAAGTACATTCTGATCAAACAGGCGATGGGCGACCTTTACAAATTGGCGTTGATGAAGCAGGGCGGGGGCCATTACTCGGTAGCGTTCACGTTGCTGCTGCGATACTATCTAGCGCTTGGTCAGGTTTGATTGAAGCGCAGCCTTTACGAGATACGCCGTTATCGATAGTGACAGACTCCAAAAAGCTCAGTGAAAAAAAACGTGATAGCCTTTATCCGTTGGTGCAGCAATATGCCGTAGGTTATATCGTTGCTGAGATTCCAGCCGCAGTGATTGACCAAATCAATATCTTGCAAGCAACTATGCTTGGTATGCGTCTTTGTTCTGAGGTTTTGCTAGAAATTATTGCGGAACATTTTATTAAAGATATCGGAAGTAATTCAAAAGCATTGCACATCGAATTGCTATACGATGGCAATCGCTGCCCAGAGCTTGACTATACCAAGCTTGCTAAATCAGGTATAGAACACTCTGATATTGACTGCCAAGCTTGGGTAAAAGGCGATGCGCGTCATACCAGTATTGCCGCCGCCAGTATCTTAGCCAAAGCTAGTCGTGATCATAGGATGTATCAGCTCGATGCTCAATATCCTCAATATGGTATCGCCAAACATAAGGGTTATCCAACGCAAATGCATATGCAAGCAATTGAAGACTATGGGGTGTTAGACGAGCATCGTCGTAGCTTTGCGCCAGTTCAGAAAAAGTTAGATAAGAATAAAAGAGATTAAGTATAGTTTGCTAGATTTGTAAATTAAAAATTTACTACTGTGAGTGAATGGTTTACATTAAGAGATACTAAAGCAATAAATATTACCTTTAGCTTTGAGCAGTTGTCCAAAAGAGGCACAACCTACTGTTCTGTCCTTGCTTCACTATCTAAAAGGATAAATTATGACTCTTAATACGTCAGTAAAAAGCCTTAGCATTATTGTTTTTTCAGCGATGATGTTGACTGCTTGTGGGGGAGGCGG
>JBBSUA010000470.1:0-1531 GCA_038235315.1 Pseudomonadales bacterium
CCATTAGAGCAGTCGCGTGTAGGCAAGCTACTAGAGGACTTAGATATCGAAGTGCATGATCCGCAAGTGATGGAAGATTTGGCATTAGAAGGTGGCCCTATGTATCCAGAGGTTGGCTTTGTGCTACATACAGGTCAGCCTGAATGGGCATCCTCATTTGCTATCTCAGAGAATGTCTGTATTACCACCAGTCAAGATATTCTCAAGCGTATTGCAGATGGTCAAGGTGTGGGTCATTATCAGCTGTGCTTAGGTCATGCCAGCTGGGGTAGAAAACAACTTGAGCGTGAACTCAATAGTGGCGACTGGCTGGTCTGTCCTGCGGATTTGAACTTATTATTTGATACGCCTTTCGATGAGCGTTGGCAATTGGCTGCTGATAAAATTGGAGTAAATTTTGATTATCTCAGTAGTGATATTGGTCGTGCCTGATAAAACTAAGCTAAAGTAAATGAGCCTACATTAAATACAAAATTATAGGAATGGCAATTGGATAGTAACCTGCTCGCAGAAACCGTTGATCAACGTATAGATGTTTCCGACCTTAAACCTCACCTTGTCTTAGGACTCGATTACGGTGTCAAAAAGATGGGAATGGCGCTCGGTAATACCATTACTGAGACCGCACGAGTGTTCGATATCTTAGCAATGAATAATGGTCAACCTGATTGGGACAATCTATTAGGTATCATTAAAGTGTGGGGCGCGACTCAAGTGATCGTTGGGCTACCCTTGAATATGGACGGTAGCAGCTCTATGCTGTCTAAACGTGCGCACAAGTTCGCCCGTCGACTTGCTCATCGTTTGGTTGAACAACATCAGCCAGTTGTAGTAAAAATGTGTGATGAGCGTTTGACTTCCGTAGGCGCCCGCGCTATAGCATGGGAGCAGGGCTGGATTCAAAACGAGCGTGATCCTATAGACGATATTTCGGCCTGTATTCTGCTCTCTACTTATTTTGCGGATCCTAGTAGTGCGATGGCAATTGATACCATTAAAGCAGATTAATAAGCTTATATTGAAGCACCTTCACTCTACACGAGTATCTTTACTCTAAACGAATAAGCGCTGATTATTATGACGATTGTCTCAGAGCAAGCAACCCAGTACGGCTTTGCGCCACTTGCCATTGCGCGAATTAAGGGCGCACAGCGTGCCAATAAAATAGCCGTCTACTTGCTTTATGCGGCGATTATTGCGTTTATGGTATTTGGTACTATCGCCAGTATAAAAATGTTCCATGACAACACTTTGCTCTATCGATTATTCTTTAACCTGCCTTACGCCTTGATTGCGCTTACTATTCCTATTACCCTTTATGATGCTTTTATTATTTATCGGTATCGGCTCAGCCAAGCCTCGATGGTCATAATGAGCGTTGGCGTATCAACGATTGTATTGGTCGGCGGCTTATTATTTGCTGATACGGCATGGCTGGGTTTATCTTGCTGGCTTGGCGTCGCATTTTTATTTAAGTCTAACTTTAAGCGTTTTTTTGATTTTTTAGAGCGACAAGAAGAGCTTGATACGG
>JBBSUA010000471.1:0-1528 GCA_038235315.1 Pseudomonadales bacterium
CTCAGAGTCTAATGCGATAGTCAGCATAGAAGGGTCTCACTAAAATTTTAATAGTTAATGGCTAAAGATTACAACGAACGATTTTTCATCAAGCCAATATCTGGGAAATGCCAATCATAATGCACCGCCAGCATACGAATAATAAAGATCGTGAGCATAGTAGCTGATTCTGTTATCCAAGAAGTGATACCCATACCTTCCATAACAAAATAAACTATCCCGCCAATAATCGCAGCAGTGACATAAATCTCGCGCTGTAACACTAATGGAATCTCATTACATAGCATATCGCGAATGATAGTTCCGAATAGAATATTTAATACGCCTAGTAAAATACAGACAGGAATATTTGCGCCCATCTCTTGCGCTACCTGAATCCCAATTAAGGTAAAAATCGCTAATGCTAAGCCATCAAATAGCTTTAATAAGCCATCGACATGGCGAGCTTTTGGATTACAAAACATCTGAAAGCCAACTGAGGTAATCGTGATAATCAACAAATAATTCATATTCACCATCCAAAACAGTGGATAGCGATCCAAAATAATATCACGTGCGGTAGGGCCGCTAATCGCGGCAATCATCGCCACCAAAATACAGCCAAACACATCGAAGTTTTTATATTTAGCCAGAATCGTACCCGAGACGCTACAAGCAAAAATGCCAAACATCTCTAACCAAAACATAAATGAGGTCGGCTCGAACCGAGTTACAAACTCAGGAGTGAGGGCAAGCGGATTTTGGACTATTGCATTAATCACTGGATCAACAGAAGCAACAACGGCAGAGGATACGGTCATGTTGAAGGGTGATGCGAATGACAATTCAAAAGAGTGGTCAAATAAAACACTGTAGCAGGCATTAAGCCATGCATAGGCAGTGACACTAATAATACTGATCATAACGGTTCACATGAAAAATTCACTGAGTCAATTGAGCTGATGTCAACTCACTAAGCGAATAGAGGGAAGATGCCAATCAAAGCGTAGGGCTAACATGCGCACTGCAAAGATGACGCCAAGCATAATAAATTCATTCAAGCCTGAATTAAAGCCTAAATAGTCTAGCAGTAAATAAGTGACTGAGCCTGCGATACTGGCGGAGATATAGATCTCGCGTTGTAGCAGCAGTGGTATCTCGTTGCAAATAATGTCTCGCAGTAAGCCTCCGAGAATCGCCGTCCAAACGCCCATCATGACCGCAATCATCGGTGACAAATCTTGATTGAGGGCAATTTTGAAACCGATGACACTAAAAGCAGCCAGTCCAATCGCATCGAATAATTTGAGTGCATTATCTATTTTAGGATAAAGATGAAAAAACATTTGTAAAATGAGTGAGGTAATCGTAATGACAAGTACGTAATTGAGATCAGTCATCCAGAACAGAGGGTGCCGATCTAATGCCATGTCGCGCAAGGTGCCACCACCAATGGCATTAACCATCGCGACTAAGATACAACCAGCAATATCAAAGCCTTTATGCTGTGCTAGCAAGGTACCAGCGATAGCACAAGCAATGATGCCAA
>JBBSUA010000472.1:0-1527 GCA_038235315.1 Pseudomonadales bacterium
ACTGATGCTGTTATGGTGGTTATACCATTCACAAAAATTAGAGTAGCACCGAAAACGAGTGCAAGTACCATGTAGGCTAAACGAGTTTGACACGGCTAATCGTATTTTTTGGGTTTGGTATTATTATAAAACGTAATAGATGTAGTAAACTAAGAAAACGCTCGTGACTCATACTTTATGATAGAGATAAACAAGTAGATTATTATGGCCATTGATTTTACCAATACGTTAATAGTTGCAATATCGGCAACTGCTTTATTTGATTTATCAGAATCTGAAAATTATCTTTTGCAGTTATTACAGCAGCGTCCTACCGAAGCGGTCAAAGAGTTCCGCGATTATATGGCCAAGCGTGAAGATGAGCCATTAAGCATTGGCGCAGGTTACCCGCTTATAAAAGCTTTACTTAATCTTAATAACTACTGTAATGATTGCGATAACTTAGGTAAAGACATTCAAGCCCCATTGGTCGAGGTGGTCATTGTCTCTAAAAGCAGTCCAGATACGGGTATCCAAGTACTTAATGCCATTCGTGAGCATGGACTAAATATTTCACGCTCAGCATTTATATCAGGTAGTTTAGTTGCGCCTTACATTAATGATTTTAAGGTTGATTTATTTTTGACGACGAATCGTGATGATGCTCAACAAGTAGCAGACGCGGACATATGTGCCTGTGCGATATTGGATGCGACACCTGTAAATACTTATGAGCTTGATACTAAGCAGCTGCGCATTGCTTTTGATGGTGATGCAGTATTATTTGATGATTCAGGAGAGTTGTTGTATAAGCAAAAAGGGTTACGCGCTTTTCATGAGCGTGAGGCGCAGATGCGCGACTTACCAATAGAAAAAGGTCCTTATGCGGAGCTATTAATCAAGCTATCAAAATTACAAGAGCGTTTGCCATCACGCGTACAGTACAGCCCGATAAAGATTGCTTTAGTTACGGCGCGCAATGCGCCAGCTGATCTGCGCGCTATTAAAACCCTGCGTGCATGGGGCGTCGATGTCGATATGGCATTTTTTTTAGGGGGTCTCGAAAAAACAGCAGTGCTTAAAACTTTTGCGCCGCATATATTTTTTGATGACTCTATCAAGCATATTAATGCAGCCCGCAGCTTTGTTCCTACTGCTTTAGTGCCTTATCACTCAACCTCGCTACTACACGCTAACAGTTACCTAGCTGCGGACGAGGATGCATCATTACTGACTTTCACTCCTATTAATCAACCCCTTTTTTCAGCGAATAATTAGGATTTAATCAGCAAAAATAAGAGGCTAACTATGAACTGGCGACCCTTATTATCTCTAACTATGCTGAGATTAAAGCAAGTTATTGGTTTATATGCTTTCGTACTGATACCTATGTGGGCGTTGTTTTTTATTAATAATATTTTTCTATTTGGTTTGTGGAATATATTTGGCATAGCACCTCGCACATTTGATTTGCGTAGCATGATTGGTATTTTTGCGTCATGGACGATGCATGGTGATATTACCCATATTATAGGCAATACCTTATTA
>JBBSUA010000473.1:0-1515 GCA_038235315.1 Pseudomonadales bacterium
AACTGTCTACGTCTGTTTTTGATAAGCTTTGCCCGTGACGCTCAAAGTATACTTCCAAGTTAGGCACTCGGCGGTGGTCAATATTTTTGTCTGTCGATTTTAATCCCCAAATCTGAGGATAGGCTGAAAAATTTGACTTCATATCGACATTGATAAGCTGTTGCAAATCGATGTTTTGCAGACGATAAGCACGGACAATAACATCAGTACATACCCCAGTATCGATTGCTACATCTCCATGTGGAAAGTCTAGCTGACGATAGGTGGGGTCATAACTGACAGTGACACCGATTTGCTTTTTGGCATCACCTGCTAGCTTATCGCCGCTACTAATAGGGGCTGCCGCAATAACTGGCTGAATCATCACTAGTGAAATAACCACTACTAAGAGGTGTTTTAAACCATATCGCTTTACCCTATTCATCTATTTTACCTTGTCCTATTTGTATTTATTGCATTCAATAACTATTTGATCAGATTGCTGATAGTTTTAAATGCAGGGTCTTGACTGCTACGGCATAATTCAAATAAAACCGTTTCTACCGTGGTGATGACGCCGCCAGCACGACGAATACGACGAATAGCTTGTTTTTTATCATAAGGGAAGCGCGAGCCTACGGCATCACCAATGATAACCGGTTGCATACCATTATCGAGCAAATCAAGCGCGGTTTGTAGTACACAAACGTGCGTCTCAACCCCAAATAATAGAACGATACTGCGATTTTGTTGGGCTAAGTGATTCCATGAGTCATCGTTATCACAGGCACTGAACGTCACTTTTTCAAAACCTTTTGCATTGTCGCCTTCAAGTAACTCACGAATCTCAGGTAAAGTCTCGCCTAAGCCTTTTTTATATTGCTCATTAAGCATGATAGGAATATCAAGTGCTTGTAGTCCTTTGACTAAAATGCTGATCTTTTTAATAATATTTTCGTGATCATAGATGTGTGGGGTTAGACGTTCTTGGACGTCGATAATCATCGCTTGCGTGTTTTCGCGGGCAATTCGGTAGGTGCGGTCAGTAATCATGGTAGGCATAGTACACTCCTTGTACGACTGCAGCAAAGGGACACAGTCTAATTTGACGTTAGATTTATATTTTGGTACATCTTCTTATTTAGTCATATTTTAGGGGTGGGGTCAATGAGGATAATCTCTAGTAACAACTTGTCACCTGTTTATTTGCTTGATTCTTAATACAAGACAAATAAAAAAACCTCCAATCGTGGAGATTGAAGGCTTTTATTTTTAAGATCAACTTACTGAAAATTTTTTGAATTTTACAACTTAAACACGCTCAATGATAGTAGCGATGCCTTGACCCAGACCGATACACATTGTCGCTAGACCGATTTCAGTATCCATCTGCTCCATGGCATTTAGCAAAGTCACAGTAATACGCGCACCTGAACACCCCAGTGGATGTCCTAAAGCAATCGCACCACCATTGATGTTGATGATGTCTTGCTTGTCCTGCAAGCCCATAGATTTAATAACCGCTAAGCTCTGCGC
>JBBSUA010000474.1:0-1508 GCA_038235315.1 Pseudomonadales bacterium
CTACCCAAACCCATATCGACTCAAACCATAGTGAGAGTAAAGTTACCGTCAATACCATCAATACAAAAACTATCGGCTGTCTCCATGCTGGCATCAACTTCGTCCATTCATGAGCAGCAATGATCGCACCTATAGCTAATAGTGGTGCAAAAAGAATAGGCGTGTCACTCGCAAACAATGCAATATCAACAATAATAACCAAAATGACTGCTGTTCTAATCCGTTCCCACATGGTAATTGAGCCTTATCAATGATGACGAAAGATAGCCTTTGAAGCTGCAGTATAACAGTTAATTTGATCAGGTTAATGGCTACAATGATAGGGTCTGCATTTGCTCACTGGTTTTGCCAAAACGGCGCTGGCGCTGAGCAAACTCTGTCACCATCGATGACAACTCCTTTACTGCAAAGTTTGGCCACAGCGTTTGAGTAAAAAATAGCTCCGCATATGCAGATTGCCATAATAAAAAATTAGAGAGTCGATACTCACCGCCTGTTCGTATTAACATATCTACAGCTGGGGCGTCAGCGAGTTGTACACACTGGCTCAGTAACTCTTCATTAATATCATTTGCATCTAGTTGACCTGACTGTACTCGCTGTGCCAGTTGTTTTGCAGCATTAGCAATATCCCACTGGCCACCATAACTAATGGCAATCACTAGCGTCATTGCGTTGTAATGTGCGGTTTTGGCTTCAGCATCAGCCATCAACGCTTGCAATTCATTAGACAGTGGGCTGCGATCACCAATAAAACGCATGCGAATCTTGTACTTGTGCATACGAGGCATTTGCTCGTGAATCGTTGAGATAAGCAGCTGCATCAGCAATGCGACTTCGCTAGGCGGACGTTGCCAATTCTCACTCGAAAAAGCAAAAACAGTCAACACATTAATTCCTGTCTCTAAGCAATACTCTACAATAGGATCTAAGGCATCTTTACCAGCAACATGTCCTTCACCCTCGTCTAAAGCATTGGCTTTACCATAACGGTTATTACCATCCATGATAATAGCAATATGACGAGGAATAGAGGCGGATGCTGAATGGTCTAAGGGTGACATGGACTATACTACTTATTATGAAGGTAAAAATGATAATAAAGGGCACAATAAAGATTAGACAGTTCAATACTTAAAATTCACGAACTTTTCATAATTGAGACCGTTTTAGTACATTATCACACCTGATTTAAGCATAAACAGCCAAGAGTGTCATACTGTTGGCTGTTTATTGGTATAAAGAACAGAGGATAAGCGTTAAACTTCCATCAAATCGATTTCTTTTTTACTAAGCTTACTATCAATAGACTCGATATATTTATCAGTGATTTTTTGGATATCGTCACTAGCGCGGCGCTCGTCATCTTCTGATATCTCTTTTTCTTTGGCAAGCTCTTTAATATCGTTCATCATATCACGGCGCACATTGCGAATAGAGACACGACTGCTTTCAGCCTCACCACGTGCTAACTTTTGCATATCACGGCGGGTCTCTTCAGTCAGAGA